>JBEVLH010000023.1:0-5189 GCA_040509255.1 Hyphomicrobium sp.
ACCGGCCGCTGGGCGCTGTTCGCGCGCAGGTGCACGAGAACTACATCGTCGCGCAGACCCGTGACGGCTTGGTCATTGTCGACCAGCACGCCGCGCATGAGCGGCTCGTCTACGAGAAGCTGAAAGCAGCCCTAGCGAATGGCGGCGTCGCGACCCAGGGCTTGCTCATTCCCGCCATCGTCGAACTCGACGCAGATGATGCTGCTTTGCTCGCAGAGCGCGCTGATGAGCTGGCCGAATTCGGCCTAGAGCTCGAAAGCTTCGGAGATGGCGCCGTCGCCGTGCGTGAAACGCCGGCGTTGCTGGGCGACGCGGATATCGAGGGGCTGGTGAAGGATCTCGCCGCCGAGCTTCGCGCCGACGGCACCGCCCGCGCCTTGAAAAATCGCCTCGACAGCGTCGCCTCGCGCATGGCCTGCCACGGCAGCGTGCGCTCGGGCCGGCGGTTGACGGTCGAAGAAATGAACGCGCTGCTTCGCCAGATGGAGGCGACGCCCTACTCCGGCCAGTGCAATCACGGCCGACCCACCTACGTCGCCCTGAAGCTCACCGACATCGAACGTCTGTTCGGAAGGCGATAGACGTTCGTCATCCTCGCCGAGCGCGCGCTACACACGCGTCGTCGGCTACGGCAACAAACGTCATCCCGGCGAAGGCCACGAACGGTCAAGCAGCAACCCACTCCTGGCTGGCCCAATGGACGAGCGTGACCGATCAATGATCGTCGTCGCCGCCGTTGGCGCTCTCGGCGTTGAGCTGCCCATAGTTCTCGACGCCGATCTTCGACAGCAGGTCGAGCTGCGTCTCGAGGAAATCGATGTGGCCTTCCTCGTCCTTCAGGAGGTCTTCAAACAACAGCATCGTCACGTAATCGCCGACGTCGCGGCAGATCTCTCGCGACTTCTTGTAATGATCGCGCGCGATGTTCTCGCCCCGCAGATCGCACTCAAGAACTTCCTTGATGTTCTCGCCGATCATCAGCGGCGCAACGTGTTGCAGGTTGGGATGGCCGTCGAGGAAGATGATGCGGTCGATCAGTCGATCCGCGTGCTCCATTTCCTCGATCGATTCCTTGCGCTCTTTCTTGGCGAGCTTCTTATAACCCCAGTTGTCGAGCAAACGATAATGCAACCAGTACTGGTTGATGGCGCCCAGTTCGAGTTTCAATGCCTCGTTGAGACGGGTGATGACGTCTGGGTTGCCCTTCATGTGCCGCTCCAAGCCGAATATGTGTCGTGAAGTACCGCTGGAAATCCAGAAGCATTCTAAAGTAGACAACTAGCGGATCGGAAAGATTTTAACCAGAGGCTAGCGAGGATTCTCGCACACTTGGAAAGAGCCGCGAATTCTCAGCGGCTTAGGCGACGGCGCGGCGTCTTTGAGCGCGGCGCTCGGCGATTTCCGCGTCGATCCGGCGTTGACGCCGCTCACGGCGCTCTTCGATCCGGACCAAGCGCGCGCGAACTTCGGCCAGCGCAAACGGACAAACCTTCGTCGTGCGTTCCAGCCGGTCCATGGCGGCGTATATTGCCGAGACGGCAATCGGCGCGCACCGGCAACAGTTCATCTTTTTATTGAGGTGCCGAAAGACGACGCCGGGAGTCGGCAGAATGCCCGGACCGGTGCTCATGAGTTCGGAAACCGCGATGTCGATATCGCGATCGGTAATGACGTTGCACGAGCAAATAATCAATTCCGGCTCCAATCAATCGGGGTTCAAGGCCCCGGCATCGGATACCCAGTCGGGTAATCGGTCGTAGTTGTGCGAAAAAGTATACTTTCGTCAAGCTCTCTTTTCGCTCCTTGCACATAGTACGCCGAGATTGAAAAATCAAAAGTTTCCGGGCGCAAACTGCCCACAAATCCGGCGCGTTGAGGAGGTGCGGCGGCGCGCCGCTTCTCGTAAGATTGCACGTGAGTCTGGGATTTTCGCCAGAAGGCCGGGGCTTAGCGCACCGTCACCGTGATCGCGTCAAACTGGCGGGCACTTCGAGGGGGCAATTTGGACACCGGGGCGCCGAAAACAGCGACGGACGGCCCGAGCGGCATCCTGACGATCGGCGTGCTCTTCTTTATTTTCGGCTTCGTGACGTGGCTGAACGGCCCGCTCATCACGTTCGTCAAGCTCGCCTTCAATCTCGACGACGTGAACGCCTTCCTGGTGCCGATGGCGTTCTACCTCTCATATTTTTTTCTAGCCCTTCCGGCGTCCGCCATTCTGCGCCGCACCGGCATGAAGCAGGGCATGGCGATCGGCCTCTACGTCATGGCGATAGGCTCGCTCGTCTTCGGTCAGTTCACGACCATGCGCGAATATGCCGGCGCGCTCACGGGACTGTTCATAACGGGTGCGGGTCTCGCGCTGCTGCAAACCGCCGCCAATCCCTACGTCTGCATCCTCGGACCCCATGACAGCGCCGCCCGCCGCATCGCCGTGATGGGCATCTGCCATAAGTTCGCGGGCGTCATCGCGCCGTTCGTCTTCGCCGCGCTGGTGCTGAAGGACGTCGAAACGTTCGACACCGATGTCGCGAGTGCGCCGACACACGAAGCGCGCGAAGCCTTGCTCGATGCATTCGCCGGCCGCGTGCATGGTCCGTATCTGCTGATGGCGTTTCTGCTCGCGCTGCTCGGCGTCTGGATTGCGCGTTCGAAGCTTCCCGATATTCGCGCCGAACAGCATGACGCGAGGGGTGATGATCGCGGAGAAAGCATCTTCGCGTTCCCGCATCTTTGGCTCGGCGTGCTGTGCCTCTTCCTCTATGTCGGCGTCGAAGTGATGGCCGGCGATGCGATCGGTCTGTATGGCGCGGGCTTCGGCCTACCCATCTCCGCGACGCGGCTTTTCACGTCGTACACGCTCTTCGCGATGCTCGTGGGCTATGTGGCTGGCCTCGTGGTCATCCCGCGCTTCATCTCGCAGCAAGGCTATCTCGCGCTCTCCGCAGCGCTGGGAATCCTTCTGACGATTGGCGCCTATCTCACCACCGGCAATACGTCGGTCGCGTTCATCGCCGCCTTGGGTTTCGCCAACGCGATGATGTGGCCGGCGATCTTCCCGCTCGCGATTCATGCCCTCGGCCGCCATACCGAAACCGGCTCGGCGTTTTTGATCATGGCGATCTCTGGCGGTGCGCTGATGCCTTATGCCTTCGGACTTCTGAAGGAACACGTCGACTTTCAACTCGCTTACTTGCTGCTGGCTGTGCCGAGCTACCTCTACATCTTGTTCTACGGCATGAGCGGGTGGCGCGTGCGGATCGCGGCACCTCGCGCGGTCCGCCTGTGACGACGACTGGCACCAAACGCCCTGTGCAAACTGAGAGATCGCCCTTGCATTCACTCCCGACACCATCCATATACCATCCAGACGGATGGAGTGGAGGATGTGATGCCCGGTAATGTCGTTGAGTTGCGTCCGAAGCCGACCGACACCGAAAAAATTACGATCAACCTCGGCTACGTCGATCTTGGCCACGTCGATCTGATGGTTCGTGAAGGCTTCTATTCCAATCGTACCGATTTCATCCGAACCGCCATTCGCAATCAGCTTGATCGCCACGCCGACGTGATCAAGCAGACAATCGTACGAAAGACGCTCGAACTCGGTCTGCGTCATTTCAGCCGGAACGACCTCGAGACAATTCGCACCGCACACGAAAGTCTCGATCTAAACGTTCTCGGTCTTGTGAGTATTGCTTCCGACGTCACGCCCGAACTTGCGCGCGCCACCATCGCTTCGATCTCGGTTCTGGGCGCGCTGCAAGCCAGTCCCGAAGTCAAGGCGGCGTTGGCCGACCGCATGAAGTAGCCGTCCCCCGCGTTCTCGATTTCGCAGCCGGCGACAGTCCGCCGATCCAATTCGCTTCTGCCAGGAAACCAAATGAGCAATTTGCCCGACGACGACATGATGAAGGCCGCACGCTTGACCCAAGCGGGCCGTCTCCGCGAGGCGACGTCTGTTCTGCAGAAGATGTTGGGCATAGCGGAGCAAAGGGCCGCTGCCGCAAACGACGCTGCGTCGAAACGGATCATCGATATAACGCCGGTGCCGGGCGGCGCAGCCGGACGTCTCGCCGGCGCCAGCCCGATCGGGCACACCGCGGCCGGATCGAAATTCGCCGACGTCGTGCCGGCCGAACCGTTGCGCAAACTGACCGAGTCGCTGGGCGATGTGTTCCAACGATTGCGGTCCGTCGCGCCCGGCGTCACACTTCCCGGTGTTGCGAAGCCCGCGCCTCCCGCCACCGAAGTGGTCCCGAGCGTCGGACGTTTCATCTCCGCGTCCTTCAGGGGCCAAACCGGCGAGCGCGCCTACAAGCTTTACATTCCGGGCCGCGACGTCAAAGGACGTCGCCCGCTGATCGTCATGTTGCACGGTTGCTCGCAATCGGCCGACGACTTTGCCGCCGGCACGCGCATGAACTTCGCTGCCGAGGATCACGGCTGCTATGTCCTTTATCCCGAGCAAACATCGTCGGCGAACGCCTCGCGCTGCTGGAACTGGTTCAAAAGCGGCGATCAGAAACGCGACGCGGGCGAACCGGCACTCATCGCAGGCATGACGCGGCAGATCGCGGCCGATTATCAAATCGATCCGCGCCGCATCTACGTGGCGGGCCTGTCCGCAGGAGGCGCGGCTGCTGCCGTCCTGGCCGAGGCGTATCCTGAAATCTACGCGGCTGTCGGCGTCCATTCCGGCTTGGCCTGTGGTGTTGCTCGCGACATGACATCGGCCTTCACCGCCATGCAGGGACGCCATCCCACTCCCGATCCTGAAAGCGGGCGCAGCAACGGATCGCTCCTGCAAATGCCGACCATCGTCTTCCATGGCGATCGTGATTCAACCGTGCATCCGCGCAACGGCGCCGAGGTCGTGGCGCGAGCCTCTGCCGGCGCGGACTACAAGATCGATACCGAGAGCGGCGATGTCGCCGGCGGCCATACGTTCACGCGGTCCGTTCGGCGCGACGCCAAGGGACGCGTCGTTCTGGAAGATTGGGTCATCCATGGTGCCGGCCATGCTTGGTCTGGTGGCAGCTCGGCCGGGTCGTACACCGATCCGCGCGGACCGGATGCGACGAAAGAGATGCTTCGCTTCTTTCTCGAGCACACGACCGCACGCGCGTGAGCGGGATCAACCCTCACGCGTCGCTTACGCGCCGAAGAAACCGCACGTCCGTATCGCC
>JBEVLH010000024.1:0-27020 GCA_040509255.1 Hyphomicrobium sp.
GCACGCTCGACACGGCGCACGGGAGCGGTCGGGCCGCCACGTTCGATCGTGAAGTTTGCGCCTTGCACCCGGTCACTGCCGAGCACCGTCACCGAGAAGCCGTGGCGCTGTTCCATGTCGGTAACGTAAGCGCGCTTGCTGTTGAGGATATAGAGCGCGACGGCCGGTGTCGTCGTTGCGATGAGTGCGCCGGTCGCCCCGGCCGTGATTGCATCTTCGAGTCCGCGCAGCACGGCGAGCGCAACGCTCTCGGTCGAACGGATGATGCCGGTGCCCTGACAGTGGGGGCACTGTGAGGTCGATCCTTCGAGCACACCTGTCCTCAGCCGCTGGCGCGACATCTCCATAAGGCCGAAATGCGAGATGCGGCCCAACTGGATGCGGGCGCGATCGAAACGCAACGCGTCTTTCAGGCGACGCTCGACCGCGCGATTGTTGCGCTTCTCCTCCATGTCGATGAAGTCGATGACGATCAGGCCCGCAAGGTCGCGGAGCTTCAATTGCCGCGCGATCTCGTCGGCGGCCTCGAGGTTGGTTGCGAGCGCTGTTTCCTCGATCGAGAATTCACGCGTCGATTTTCCCGAGTTGACGTCGATGGCGACCAGCGCTTCCGTCTGGTTGATGACGATGTAGCCGCCAGAGCGCAGTGTCACCTGCGGCTGGAACATCGCGTTGAGCTGGCGCTCGACGCCGTAGCGCGTGAAGAGAGGCGTCGGCTCGTGGTATGGCACCACGTTCTTGGCATGGCTCGGCATCAGCATCTGCATGAAGTCTGCAGCTTCCTGATGGCCAGCGTCGCCAGCCACGACGATCTCTTCGACGTCCTTGTTATAGAGGTCGCGGATCGATCGTTTGATGAGATCGCCTTCCTCATAGACAAGGCTCGGCGCGGTCGACTGCAACGTCAGTTCGCGCACGCTTTCCCAAAGCCGCAGGAGATATTCGAAGTCGCGCTTGATTTCCTGCTTCGTCCGCGCCGCGCCGGCCGTGCGGATGATGAGCCCCATGCCCTCGGGAACCTCGAGTTCCTGCGCGATGGCCTTCAGGCGGCGCCGGTCCTGTGGGTTGGTGATCTTGCGCGAGATGCCGCCGCCACGGGCGGTGTTCGGCATCAAAACGGTGTAACGGCCGGCGAGCGATAGATATGTGGTGAGCGCCGCGCCTTTGTTGCCACGTTCTTCCTTGACGACCTGCACAAGGATGATCTGACGGCGCTTGATGACTTCCTGGATCTTATAGCTGCGAGGGCGCCGGCGTTGACGTGCAGGAGCACCTTCCCGGAACTCGGGGCTGGATGGCTCCTCGTGATCGCCGCTGTGTCCATCGTGAATATGCGGCTGATCCGAATGCTCGTGCCCACCGTGCCCGTGCCCGTGATCGGCGTGGCCGGCTTCGCTCCCGTGATCGTCGGACGTTGATGCTTCGCCATCGTGCTCGGTGGATACCGCGTGAGCCCCTTCGTCCGAATGAGAATCTTCGTCTCCTTCGGACGCGTCATCCTCGGAATCGGAACGTCCAGCTTCGACGCGCTCCGAACGGACGTCGTCGTCGGGCATGGGAACCGCAACGGCGATCACTTTGATCGGCGGCTCATCTTCCTCTCCACCGATTTCCTCGATGTGCTCGTCTTCTTCGACGTCGACGATGTGGTCCGCCGCGCCGTCGCCATCCTCGGGCGGCTCGTCGCCTCCGTCGTCATCGCGGGGAGCGTCATCTTCGCCGGTCGGAGCCGACGCCGGTGCAGTCCGCGAGGGGCTTCTGCGGGCGAGAGCCTCAGCCCGCCGGTCGGCGGCGGCTTCTAGCTCCGCTTCGGCGGCAGCCTCTTCGTCAAGCAGCGCCTGCCGGTCAGCGACCGGGATCTGATAGTAGTCGGGATGGATTTCGTTGAACGCCAGAAATCCGTGGCGATTACCGCCGTAGTCGACGAACCCGGCCTGAAGAGACGGCTCAACGCGCGTCACCTTGGCGAGATAGATATTGCCGCGCAGCAACTTTCGGGCGGCGCTTTCGAAGTCGAATTCTTCTACCCGGCCATTCCGTTGGACCACGACCCGAGTCTCCTCGGGATGCGTGGCATCGATGAGCATTTTCGTATTGGACATTGCCTATGTTCCTTGGCGCGCCGGGGCGGCGGCTCGCATCTCGAACCAGAACAGGCGGTGCGGATTGCGAGGTTCGCGCGGCGGCGCGTTCTTTTGGTTGATTGGTGCAATTGAACTGATGGAATTGGCGGCCGAGCCGCTTTCTGCGCCATCCACGTCCCATCGGCATGCGAAGCGCACGCAGGGATGAATAAAAGCTCCGCAAGGACCGAAGTCCCCTTGGTGCCGGATTGGATGTTGCAAGCTGTCGTCATGGCCTGTCGTGTATTGCCCAGTTCAGTGTCCAGATTGGGGGACGTTGACTGGGGAAAAATCTGACGCCCTTCGGCGCCGGGTGGATCAAATTTTGGCCGCCCAGCAATTCGCGCTTTTACCCGACTGACAAATCGGGGCGACCGGCACAAAGTCATTACGCCTCAACGCTGAACCGCCGGGGGCCCTGACGTCAAAGCTGCGAAACCTGCCGAGCGACGTGATACTCCCCGTGCGCTTGCCTCGAGCAGGTGCCATCCGTGCTAACCCCATTACCTGTGAAAGCAGAGCTTTGCCCCCGCAGCAGGCCGACCGGGTCTCGCAGACGCCCACTCGACAAACGCCACTTAAGCGTGTGTCTCAGGCGCCACCGAATACAATTCAAACTCTACGAGGTCGCTCCCCCGCTGGCAAGTGCTATAAACCCGGCAGCGGATCGACTTCGCGAGGCAATGACAGTCCTTTTATATAACGTGTGAAAACAAATGTTTAACAGGGCTCAGCGTATTGGGTCCTGAAGCGGAATTGGGGGAATTATTCGGCAATGCGCCGGTTCGCAGGACCTTTGCTGAACTGTCTAGTCGTTGTTGCCGTGCTGTCCCTGTGGCCCGGAAAACCGGCCTCGGCCGCCGACGCCCTGGAAACCCACCTGACGGTGACTGGGCGCTCCACGATTTTCGAGCTGACGATGAGCGAAGGCGTCACGGCGCAGGTTTTCACGCTGGCTCACCCTTATCGCGTCGTCGTTGATCTCCCCAACTTGACATTCCGGCTCGATCCCGCCGCTGGCCGCAAGGGAGCAGGCTTAGTCTCGGCCTTCCGCTACGGCCTTTTTGCCGCCGACAAGTCGCGAGTCGTCATCGACACCACGGGACCTGTGAAAATCCGCTCAGCTGCGATGACGCGCCTGAAAGGGTCGTCGGCAGTGAAGCTCGCCATCGCCATGATGCCGGTCGACGTCGTGTCTTTCGGCGCCGGCACGGGCGCCGGAACGAATGCCGCGGCTTTTGAGCCGGGCGTTGACCCTGCGTTGTCCAAAAATGCTGATAGTAAGCATAAGCCGGGAAGCAAACCCGTGGTCGTCATCGACCCCGGACACGGTGGCATCGACCCCGGCGCCATCGGCAACAACAGCGTCACCGAAAAGACCATCGTGCTGGCGGTTGCCCAGCAACTCAAGGCCGCGCTTGAGAAGACCGGCTCATACGAGGTCAAGATGACGAGGTCGGAAGACGTTTTCGTTTCCCTCGACAACCGGCTCAAATTCTCTCGCGACAACAGCGCAGAGCTGTTCATCTCGCTCCACGCCGACTCCATCGAAACCGCCGCGGACAGCATTCGCGGAGCCACGATCTATACGCTTTCGAGTAAGGCATCCGACCGGCAAGCCCGCATCATGGCCGAGAAGGAAAATGCGTCCGACCTTCTCGCCGGCATCGAAAACCTTAACCAGGACAGCGATGACCAGGTCAAAAACATCCTCATCGACCTGATGAAACGCGAGACGTCGAACTTTTCCGCAGATTTTTCGGAGGTCCTCGCCAAGCACCTCGGCAAAACCATCGAGATGTCGCGCCTGCCGCGCCGCTCGGCCGCCTTCAAGGTCTTGAAACAGACCGGCGCTCCCTCCGTTCTTGTCGAGCTGGGCTACATCAGCAACAAATCGGACGAGGAGCAGATGTTGACGCCCGAATGGCAGTCGAAAGTCGCATCCTCCGTCGCCGCGGCGGTGCAAATTTACTTCAACAAGAGAACGGCTTCGCGCCCCTGAGGATCGACCATAGCTTGGACGACGTGCTGCCACATTCCGTGCTAATGTGCGAGCGCTCCGAGGGGATTGTCATTGCTGCGGCGCGGCAATAGACCTAAGCGCCTCGATCGGAAAAACTGAAGCCAGCGACAGACTGACGGAACTCGGATTTTGATGCGCGCGCCTACGCTGCCGCCTCCTCAGGCGCCCAGAAGACGGAAAAAGCGGCGCAAAAGCCTGCTGCTCAATTTCCTTGGGTTCGCATTCGGGACGTTTGTCCTAGTGTTCGTAGCTGGCTCTGCGGTCGCGGGCTTCCTCATCTGGCAGTCGTCGCGCGATCTGCCCGATTACGAGAGCCTTTCGAAGTACGAGCCGCCCGTCATGACGCGCATCCACGCGCACGACGGCTCGCTGATTTCAGAATTTGCGCGCGAGCGCCGTATCTTCGTGCCGATCAACAACGTGCCGAAACGTATCGTCGGCGCGTTCCTGTCCGCCGAGGATCGCCGCTTCTACGAGCACGGCGGCGTCGACATTCAGGGCGTGCTTCGAGCCGTTTTCGCGGCCGTTGAGGCGAAGGTCCATGGCTCGAACCGGCGCACCCAAGGCGCTTCGACCATCACGCAGCAGGTCGCTAAAAACTTCCTTTTGACGAACGAGCGTTCGCTCGAGCGCAAGATCAAGGAAGCCATCCTCGCGATCCGCATCGAGGGCGCCTATTCGAAAGATCGCATTCTCGAACTCTACCTCAACGAAATCTATCTCGGCATGAACTCCTACGGTGTCGGCGCGGCCGCGCTCACCTACTTCAATAAAGAGCTCAAGGACCTCGACATCGAGGAAGCGGCCTATCTTGCCGCCCTTCCAAAGGGACCGAACAACTACCATCCATTCCGCCAGAAAGACCGCGCGACCGAACGCCGGAACTGGATCATCGGTCAGATGGCAGAGAACGGCTACATCACCAAGGAAGAAGCGGAAGTCGCAAAGAAGAAGCCCCTCGTCGTCAATCTCCGTCCCAACACCGTGCACATTGAGACATCCGAATTCTTCGCAGAAGAGGTCCGCCGCACGCTTCTTGGAAAGTATGGCGAGGACAAACTCTACGGCGGCGGTCTGTCCGTGCGCACCACGCTCGATCCGCAGTTGCAGCAGTACGCCAAGAAAGCTCTGACGGACGGCCTCGTGAGATTCGACCGCCGACAGGGGTGGCGCGGGCCGGTTGCGCGCATCGACATTGCGGGCGACTGGGGCGTCGCACTCGGCAAGCTCGCGAACCCATCGGATATTCAGCCTTGGCGGCTGGGCGTCGTGCTTGAAACGCAGAAGGCCAAGGCCATCATCGGCTTCAAGCCGACGCGTCAGCAGGATTCAAGCCTGGTGAAAGATCGCGAAGCCGTCGAAGTGGCCTACGAAGATATGAAATGGGCGGCCAAAAAGGCGGCCGGCAAGAAGGGCGACGTCAAGTCGACGGCCGACATTCTGAAGCCCGGAGACGTCGTCTACGTTTCGCCCAAGGATCCCAACAATATCCAAGGCGCCTGGTCGTTGATGCAGATTCCGCAGATCGGCGGCGGCCTGGTTGCGATGGATCCTTATACCGGCCGCGTTCTGGCGGTGGCCGGAGGTTTCTCCTACGACCTCAGCCAGTTCGACCGCGTCATTCAGGCCAAGCGTCAGCCGGGCTCGTCGTTCAAGCCGTTCGTCTACGCCGCCGCCATCGACAACGGCTACAAGCCGACCTCGATCATTCTTGATGCGCCGATCGAAATCGACCAGGGGCCGGGCCAGGACGTCTGGAAACCCAAGAACTACGAGACGGACGATACGTCCGGACCTGAGACGCTACGCTTCGGCATCGAGCACTCGCGCAACCAGATGACCGCGCGCTTGGCGCAGGATCTCGGCATGCCGGTCATCACCCAGTATGCCAAGCGGTTCGGCATCTATGATGATCTTTTGCCCGTGCTGTCGATGTCTCTTGGCGCCGGCGAGACGACACTGCTTCGCATGGCGACGGCCTATTGCATGCTGGCGAACGGCGGCAAGGAAGTCTCGTCGACTTTGATCGATCGCATTCAGGATCGTTACGGACACACGATCTGGCGCCATGACGACCGCCAGTGCATGGGCTGCATGGCCGACCGGTGGGCCAACCAGCCCGAGCCCGACCTCGTCGACAGCCGGCCGCAGGTCATCGATCCGCTGACCGCATACCAGATCACGCATATTCTCGAAGGCGTCGTTCAGCGCGGCACGGGTAGCATTCTGAAGACGCTCAACCGGCCGATCGCGGGCAAGACCGGAACCACCAACGAGGAAAAGGACGTGTGGTTTCTCGGCTATACGCCGACGATGGTGATTGGAGTGTACGTCGGCTACGACACGCCAAAGCCGCTCGGCAAAGGCAACACCGGCGGCGCCATCGCAGCGCCGATTTTTGGTGAATTCGTTCAAGACGCGCTGGGCGAAACGCCTCCCGCACCGTTTCGCGTTCCCCCGGGGATCAAGTTCGTGCGCGTCGATCTGAAGACCGGCCTCAGGTCGTCGGCCGACGATTCCAACTCGATTATGGAAGCGTTCAAGCCCGATGAAGAGCCGGACGATGCCTACGCGATGATCGGCATAGCCAACGCCACCGCCGACGCCTCATCGCCGCCGCCTCCACCACCTCCGGTCAGCGACAGGGTCGCCCGGCCCGCCGCTCCGATCAGCCGCCCGGACAACGGCTCTCTCGCCCCGAATGGTTTGTGGTAGCGGGACGCGCGCCGATTGCCGCGCCGCAGTTGCGCGCGTTTACATGACGGGCCGGCACCACTATACGTCCGCTCCTGATTTTTCCCATTCGAACCACTTCGCCGGGGATACCCGGCTTCGGAGGCAGCCATGCGCGCGGAAGCGCAAAAACTTTCCGACGGCATCGAGGAGGCGTTCGCCCTCCTGAGGAGGTCTCTTTGACTGGGAGACGGCCGAAGACCGTCTCGCGTCGCTGAACGCGAAAGCCGAAGATCCAAGCCTCTGGGCCGACGCGAAGAACGCTCAGAAAGTCATGCGCCAGCGCAATTCGCTTGAGCGCTCCGTGTCCGAATTCAAGCGTCTGCAGCGCGATTACGAGGATGCGCTGACGCTGATCGAACTCGGGGAAGCCGAGCGCGATGCCGCGAGCGTCAACGAAGGCGAATCGGCGCTCCAGCGTATCGATCATGAAGCTCAGCGCCGCTCGATCGAAGCCATGTTGTCCGGCGAAGCCGACTCCATGAACACCTACATCGAAGTTCACGCCGGCGCGGGCGGAACAGAGAGCCAGGATTGGGCTTCGATGCTGGCGCGCATGTATGTGCGCTGGGGGGAGCGGCGCGGCTATAAGGTCAAGCTCATCGACGAAAGTGCCGGCGAAGAGGCCGGCATCAAGTCCGCGACGTTCGAGATCGAAGGCGAAAACGCGTTCGGCTGGCTCAAGACCGAAGCAGGCGTCCATCGCCTCGTGCGCATCTCGCCGTTCGATTCCAATGCGCGCCGGCACACGAGCTTCGCGTCCGTCACCGTTTATCCGGTCATCGACGACACCATCGACATCGATATCAATCCCGCGGACGTCGATATCTCGTTCGCGCGCTCGTCCGGCGCAGGCGGCCAGCACGTCAACAGAACGGAATCCGCCGTGCGCCTCGTGCACAAGCCGTCGGGGATCGTGATCTTCGCGCAGGAGCAGCGCTCGCAGCATCAGAACAAGGACATCGCGTTCAAACGGCTCAAGGCCCGCCTTTACGAGATGGAGCTGAAGAAGCGCGAGGCGAAAGCCAACGCCGACCAGGCGGCAAAGACGGATATCGGCTGGGGCCACCAGATCCGCTCGTATGTCTTGCAGCCTTATCAGCTCGTGAAGGATTTGCGAACCGGCGCCCAGTCGACCAATCCGGCCGAGGTTTTGGACGGCGATATCGACCCCTTCATCGAGGCCGCGCTGTCGCAGCGGATCAAGGGAGGCGGCGAAGAGGTCGTCGTCGAGGATCTGGAATAGCGAGCTACCAAGCAAAAGCTGCGCGCGAACCTCAGTTTCGCTCGCGCAGGATCGGAGTGTTGAACGGCGACGCCGGAGCTGCCGACGTACTCTGCGAGCCCGTGAAGCCAAAACCCGGCGACCCCGGCGAACTCAGCCAGTTCGTCCTGTCGTTCCTGTCCTGACCGGTTCCGGCTCCAACACTGAAATTGCCGAACCCGGTCGAGAGCGACGAGGAGGATGTCGCCAGGGATGCCATCGGATCGGCGTTGCCAGGATCCTGGAACTTGGCCGAACCGTCCGGATTCGTGCCGCCGATAGACGTCGTCTCGAAAGCGCCGGCGCCGCCGGAAGCGACGAGCGCCGGAAACAAAATTGCGGCTGCGATGGCAAGATGAAATCGCATGAGGCCTCCGAAGCATCTGGCAACGCGCACCCTACCAATTCGGCTAGTCCGATTTTGCGGACGGATCTAGGCAGAACGGCTTATTTCAAATTCGTGTTGCATCACTGCACCTTACGAGCCTTCGACGGCGGCGGCCGCTAAGCGCTCCGCCAGAGCGTAGGCAGCTTGCGTTTCAGTCCGATTTTGGCGGCTTTGATGCCCGTGCCGTTCGCCTGAGCATCGAACCGGGCTCGCGCCTTCTCGACAAGGCTGCGATTTTCAACCGCCCATTGGCCCAACGGCGAGATGATCGATATCAAGGTCTGCCCGAGTTCGGTCAGCTCATAATCGACGCGAGGTGGGATGGTCGGATAGACAGTCCGCGTGACGAGACCGTCTCGCTCCAGCCCCCGCAGCGTCAGGGTCAGCATCCGCTGCGAGATGCTGCCGACGGCCCGGCGAATTTCATTGAACCGCATCGGACCGTTCGAAAGCAGACCGACCACGTAGACCGTCCATTTGTCGCCGATCCTCGCGAGCACGTCAGATACGGCGCGGCAGTTGGAGGTTTCATGTTTGATACCGACTTCCAAAAAAGTGCCTCCTTGTGCGGTTTTCGCCAGTAAACAATGTAGCGCTGGTCACAAAATGTGACTGGCTGAGGCCTACCTGTCAAATGGTCCTTCAGTCTCCGCCAATCTGTCTTGGATGGAGATCCAACTATGAAACTTTTGCATGTCGATTCGAGCATCCTGGGTCCCGGCTCGGTCAGTCGCCAGCTTTCCGCCGAAATCGTCGCCGCCGAACGGCGATTGCACCCGGGGATTGAGGTCGTCTACCGCGATCTAGCCCTGGAGCCGGTCGGCCACTTGTCCGGTGCCCATTTGGCTGCCGCCCAGGGTGCAGCCCCGGAAGCCGCTGAAGTCCGTCAGGATGTCGCGGCTGGGCAGGCGGCCCTCGATGAGTTCCTGGCGGCCGACATCGTGGTTGTCGGCGCGCCCATGTACAACTTCGCAATCCCGAGCCAGCTGAAGGCCTGGATCGACCGTCTCGCCGTGGCGGGCAAAACCTTCCGCTACTCCGAAAAGGGCGTCGAGGGCCTCGCTGGGGGCAAGAAACTGATCGTGGCGTCATCCCGAGGCGGCTTCTACGGACCCCAGACGCCGATCGCCTTCCTGGACCATCAGGAAACCTATCTTCGTAATGTTTTCGGCTTCTTTGGCATCACCGATCTGACGTTCATCCGTGCGGAAGGCATTAATCTTGGCGCCGACCAGCGCGCCCAATCGATTGCTGCCGCCCAAAACTCCATCGCCGGGCTGGCCGCCTGAATTCGATGAACGGCGGAGATCTGAACGGGTCTCCGCCAATGCCCGCCGGGCGTTTGATTTCTCGACATGCCTGACAGTCGTGTTAAAGCGCGGACCGACTTTTCTTCGAAGTGTCCGACTGATGTCCGCGCCCGACCACCTGCACCTTGTCACGTCCGAAGGCTTTCCCGATTACGCGCTGCTCGACTGCGGCGCCGGGCGCAAGCTCGAGCGCTTCGGCAAGATCATCGTCGACCGGCCGGAACCCCAGGCGCTGTGGCGGCCGAAGCTGGCGAAGTCGGAATGGGCAAAGGCCAACGCCGTGTTTTCGGCCTCCGGCGAGGACGATGAAAAGGGCAAGTGGCGGGTCGACAAGCCCGTGCCCGACGCCTGGCCGGTGCGCCTCTCAGTGGCCGCCCCCTCGCAAAAATCCCCTCCCGCCGGCGAGGGGCGGGGCGACAAGCCCGTCACCATGCTCTGCAAGCTCGCGGGGCTTTGGCACTTGGGCCTCTTTCCCGAACAGGAACCGCACTGGCGCTGGATGCTCGATCACCTGGCCAATGTGAAAGGTGAAACCCCGCGCGTGCTCAACCTCTTCGGCTATACCGGCGCCGCCTCGCTTTTGGCTGCCGCCGCCGGCGCTGAGGTTACGCATGTTGATGCCTCGAAAAAGGCGATCCAGTGGGGCAAGGAAAATCAGGAAGCCTCGAAACTCGCGGCCGCGAAAATACGCTGGCTGCTCGACGACGCTGCCAAGTTCGCAGCCCGAGAAGTTCGGCGCGGCAAGACCTACCACATGATCATCGTCGATCCGCCGAAGTTCGGTCGTGGGCCCGAAGGCGAGATCTGGGATCTCTTTCAAAATCTGCCCGCATTGCTTGCTGATCTCGCGAAGCTTTTGGCGCCCGCAAATGCCGCGATGGTGCTGACGATCTACGCCATCCGCGCCTCGTCGCTCGCGTTCGATCAATTGCTTCGCGAAGCCCTCGCCGACCGTCGCGGATCCTTCGACAGCGGCGAATTGGCGATCCGCGCGCGGACGGGGCCGCTAGTGCCGACATCCCTGTTCGTGCGCTGGGCGCAAACGTCATGAAGCCCGAGATGAACACGCCCAAAATCATCACGAGCCTCACCAACGACCGGATCAAAGCCATCCGCGCGCTCGAGATGCGAAAGGTGCGCAAGGAGACGGGCCTGTTCGTCGCTGAAGGCACGTCGCTTCTGGTGACAGCACGCGACCATGGCTTCGTTCCTGAAACGCTTGTCTATCAGGCGGGCGCGGCAGCCGGCGGGGTGTCGCGCGGGCTGGTGAAGCATGCACTCGACGCCGGCTCGGAAGTCCTAGAGGTGTCGGAACTTGTGCTCGGCAAGCTTGCCTCCAAGGACAATCCCCAATCCCTCCTTGGCGTCTTTCGACAGCGCTTCGCGACCGCCCCCAATCCGGCAAAAATCGCTTCGACCGACACCTGGCTGGCGCTCGAAGAGATCCGCGACCCAGGCAATCTCGGAACCATCATCCGCACCGCCGACGCCGTCGGTCTCGCGGGCATTATCCTGGTCGGAACGACGTGCGATCCCTACGCGCTGGAATCGATCCGCGCCACCATGGGCTCGATCTTCGCAGTGCCGATCGTGAAGCTCGACCGCGAGACGTTCTTCACGCTCGCCAAGGCGTGGCCGGGTGAGGTGATCGGCACCCACCTCGATGCGCGCGAAGATTTCCGGCAGATGCAGTACAATGGCCGCGAGCTGATCGTGATGGGAAGCGAAGGACCGGGTTTATCGGGCGGCGCGGCAGCCATCTGCTCGTCCTTGGTCAAAATCCCGATGGCCGGCGCACTTGACTCGCTGAACCTCGCCATCGCAACCGCGCTCATGCTCTATCAGGTTCGCGGCCCCCATCTGAAGCTTTGACATGCGCATCGAGTACCACCGCACACTAATTGCCGATCAGGTCCGCAACGAAGCGTTTTTCGCGGCGCTGAAGGCCGTCATCGTGCCGGGCAAATCGATCGTCGCCGACATCGGCGCCGGCACCGGCCTTCTCGGGCTGATGGCGTCGAAGCTCGGTGCGAAGGACGTATTCCTGTTCGAGACTGCGGAAGTCGCGGGCGTCGCCGCCGAAGTTTTGAAGGCCAACAAGGCCAAGCGGTGCCATCTCATCCCGTGCCACTCGACCGAGTTTCAGGACAAGCTTGCCGTTGACGTCATTGTTTCCGAAACGCTGGGCAACTACGCGCTTGAAGAAAATATCATCGCCACGCTCACCGACGCGCGCCGCCGCTTCCTGAAGCCTGCCGGAAAAGTGATCCCCGACAGGATCATTCAATATGTCGCCCCCGTCGTCACGCCGCGCATCGACGTCGAACTGCGCGCCTGGGATCGCGTCGGTCACGGCCTCGACCTTGGCGTGGCGCAGACCATGTCGCTGAACAACGCTTATGTGCGTTTTCTTCAGCCCGCCGAAATCCTCGACGGCTGCCGCAGCGCCATGGTCTGGGATGAGGTCGACCTGACGACCGACACCAATTCAAAGCGTCGTGGCGATGCCGAATGGCGTTTACCGCGGCCGGAAACGATTTACGGCTTTGCGACATGGTGGAAAGTCGAGCTCGTGCCAGGGATCGGATTTTCGACCGGACCGCTGTCGCCGAGGACGCATTGGGAGCAGCTCTATTTTCCGCTCCTTGAGCCGATCAAAGCCGACGCAAGCGATACTGTTTCGATCAGCCTGCGATCGAAGTCGTCGGAGGAGGCGGGCACGCATTTAGCCTGGACGGCCGTTCATAAGGCACCCGACGGCAAGGTCCGTGCGCGCCAGGCGCTCGATCTCGACAAGGGCTATCTCCCGTAATCTCGCTGGATCTCGAGCCCTGCTGTTCGCGATCCATTTAAGATGCTATGCGGGCGGGCCGTTTGAGGGGAGGCGCATGCCATGATGGTGCTGATCGTCGGACTGATCTTGTTTCTCGGTCTCCATCTGCTGCCGACTTCGCCCGAATTGCGCGATGCCCTGAAAGAGCGGCTGGGGGAAACGCCCTATAAGATCCTGTTCTCGCTGCTGTCGCTGGCGGGCATCGTCGTCATTGTGCTGGGCTTCCACAAGCTGCAGCTTCACCCCGGCAAGAATCCTATCCTTTGGGATCCGCCGATTTGGACTCGCCACATCGCGGTCGCCCTTATGTTGCCGGCGATGATCCTGCTCGTAGCGTCCCTCATTCCTTCGCGCATCCGCACGGCAACCCGGCATCCGATGTTGATCGCGATCAAGACCTGGGCGCTGGCTCATTTGCTCGCCAACGGCGACCTTGCCGCACTCTTGTTGTTCGGGTCGTTTCTGGCCTTTGCGGTATACGATCGCATTTCGGTGAAGAAGCGAGGCGCGCTCGGACCGCTCGGCACCGCCAAACCTGCCAGCCCCTTGAACGACGTCCTGGTCGTCGTAATCGGAGTCGCGCTCTATGCGGCGTTGCTATTCGGCGGTCATCAATGGCTGATTGGCGTCTCGCCGATTCCAGCGCTCGGCTGAGATGACGCCGCGATTTCGCCCGTGCGAAATTTTCCGATGACCATTCCGGTCGCAATCGCGATCGAGGCTCCCAACCCGATGATCCATGCGATGGGATCGATGACGTAATCCCACAGGTTCCGGCTCTCGCCAGCGCCGAGAAGGAACGCCGCGACGGCGGTGTTCAGAGCCAACGCCGTCAGGAGATAGCCGCGCCAAAGCGCATAAGCGATCACCACGGCGATTGCGGCGGGCAAAAGATAGCCGCTGTAGCCGATGACGTAGGTATCGTAATTGAGAAAGCCTGCCGCGCCCGGATAGAGCACGAAACCGGTCACCGCGAGCACGAGAGTTGCAAACCGGAACTCGGCGAAACGAGCGATCTGCCAGCCCATTGCCGCCGATACGGCCAACGCGACCAGCAGGAAAAATCCCGGGAGCGACGGCCGTTCGACCGCAGAAACCGTCCAGCCAAAAAGCGAGCGTACCGAGACCGGTATGCCCATCGCCACCAGCACGACGATGGCGCCCACGGCAACCCGCTTCAGCGGCGACCGAACGAATGCGCTGGCGATCGCTGTCGATGCAGCGAAAATGATCAATGCTGCATTCGTGGAGTTCAGGATGGTGTCGATCATCGCCGTCATTTCTGCGCCGTCTGCGATTGCACGCCCTTTTGCACCCAGGCACTCGAGAAGCGAACGTGATTGATCGTTTTCAGTGGCCTCGAATAGACGACGTCGAACTGTCCGGGCGCCGATTGGATCAAAAAGGGATACGCAACGGTATGGGTTTTTTCGCTGCTATCCATGCGCGCCACCACGCCGACGCGATGATAGATTTTTCCATCGAGATCGGTGAGGGCGAGCGTGATGTTGCTCTCGACCTCCGGATCGTCGTTGAAAGCCAACAGAATGCGAGAGGCATCGTAGCGCACTGCCGAAATCGGCCCACCGGGATTGGGCAGATCGACCGGCGCCGGCGGCGTCCAGGTCTGGCCGCCATCGGCGGTACGAGAGATCAGGATGTTGTGCTGCTTGCGGTGATTGAGACGTCGGACGAAGGCAATCGCGGTCGATGGCCCCGTCGGCACGATCATCGGCTGATAGCCGATCTTCCCGCCGTTCCCCATGCGCCGCCGGTCGATGACGCGGCCGTCCTCGTTGAGTACCAGCAGGACCGGGAACTTCCGGTTCATCTCATGATAGACTGGCAGCCCGATGCGCCCGTCGGAGAACAGGAACGGCGTCGATTTCGTCAGATGCGACATGTTGAAAAAAGGCGACGCGTAGATCCGCTCCGCTGGTCCCCACGTCGCTCCGTTGTCGTATGAGCGCACGAGCCCGATTTCGCACGTCGCCCAGCCGCTGAGACGCGAGGCCGCGAAGAACAGCCAGACCTCATTGCTCGAACGGCGGAAGGGCACCGGGTTGGCGAGCGATTTGACGGTGATACCGATGTCGCGGCTGACGCGCCCGCTGTTCGTCACGATGCTCGTGGGCGACCAATGGCTTCCGTCGAAGCGCGCCGAGACGAGTTCGGCGTCGTTAGCGCCCTCATAGCGGGCGCGATACCAGAATGTTTGCACGCCGTCGGAGCCGGAGACTGCTGAGGCCCCGTGCACGAAGTCGCGTTGACCGGCCTCCGTTATGATTTCCGATTGCAATTCGACGGGCCCGCGGACGGGGGCTTCAGGAATGGTAAGTGCAAATGTCCACGGCGTGTCTCGTGGCGGCATGGCGCGAAACAGCAGCACGACCAGAACTGCCGAGCACAGCACCATCGCCAGCCGTGCCAGGTGTTTGGTGCTGCCGTCTGTCAGCAAATTCGGTCACCGCGTTTGTCGAGCTTCGGGAATAGGCAATTGACGTCAGGTGTCAACACGGCAGAACGGCCGAAATCGGACGGTTCCGGCGCGAGTCGGGGAAAACACGGGACGAAGTGTGTCTATCTGGTCAGCACGACGAATTCGGTACCGCTACCGTTTTCGTTAAGCGGCAGCTCCCGATCGGAAACGATGAGCGACGACCCCGGGCCAGCGCGCTCGGTGATGGTTTGCAGAATTTCGTCGGGAATAGTGAAGGAATCGAGCGCTTCCGTCGCCATTTGAATATCAAGTGCCTCGCCCTGCGCCGACGCCGTGCGCCGCTTTTTTCGGCCGTCTTCGAAAGGCTGACCGGGCTTCGGCGTCTGCGCGCTGACGAGGCGCCAGTCGAAGGTATTCGGGTCGGAGCCGTAGCGCATGGCGGTGAAAACATGCGTCCCGACTTTATGCTGCATCGGCGCGACCGTAATCGGCGCCTCGAGAAGCGGCTCGAACCCCTGGCGGACGTAAATGCGTTGCGCGCGAAGGCTGACGAGAACCGCAATTGGTTTTGAACGCAGCCGCATTTCCTTGTTGGCGTCGGTTAGCGCCGCTTGCGCCGAGGAAAAATCAGTCTGCGCGTCCCGGAAGACGTCGACCGCGCTATCGCGAGCCGTCTGCGCGGCGGAATACGCCGCCTGGACTTCCGCGAAGCTCATATCGCTCTGGGCGGCTTCGGCGCGCGCCTTGTCGGCGTCGATCGTGATGTCGAGCAACGCATCTTCGAGTTCGGTCTCGCGATCCTTGGCGGCGTCCGATTGCGCGATGCTATCGCCAGACATGAACGCCTCGAACGCCTTCATCGCGTCTTGCTGGCGCGCTTCGGCCGATTTGACGGCTGCCCTCAGCGGTTCGATCGACCGACGAGCGGCCTCGAATTTCTGGCTGGCATCGGCGAAGTCCTTGGCCGTCGATTTCGACTTGTCTTCGGCAGCCGTAAGGGCAGCCTGTGTCGTCTTAACTGCCGTACGCGCCTGATCTAGCTTCTCCTGCATGATCTGATCGGCTTCGTTGCGTGTCGTCGGTCGCCGCCGCGGATCCTTCGGCATTTCCGCGACCGCTCTGAGCAGCGCCGGCGAAATGCCGATCAGCCGCGGCACACCTTGAAGCGCGTCCGTCGCCGAGTTGTCATCAGCCCGGTCGTTGACGGCGATAAGCTGTGGCCTCGACGGATCCGACTTCATCGCCATGGCGTCTTCGAGCGGAAGCGGTTTGAATAGCTTCGGGCTTTCAAACGCAATCGGGTTGGGATCGTCGTACGAGATGACCACCCGATTGCCGATCTTCGTCATGCCGTAAAGTTTTCGCGCGAAACTGTAGGGCAGGCGGACGCATCCATGCGATGCCCGGAAACCCGGAACGTCGCCCGCGTGAAACGCGATGCCCGACCACGTCACGCGCTCCTGGTACGGCATCGACGCGCCGGAATAGATGTTGCTCGTGTGATAGACGTTCTTTTCGAGAATGGAGAACACGCCCGTCGGCGTATCGAAACCCGGGCGGCCCGATGAAATCCGCGACGAAGCGATCTCGCCATTCGCGTCGAACACCCGAACGCGCTGCTTCTTGATCGACACGACGAGCAACAGCGGGCCGTTGATTTGCGGCACCAGCGCCGACGAGGCGGCCGATTTCAGCAGAACGCTTCTGGATTTCGCATAAGCCGTGAAAGGATTCGTCAACGTGCTCAGCACGACCAAGCCGGCCGCAACCGCACGGAACGCCGGGGAAACTCTGCCTCTGACTGTCTCTGAACGACGCACGCAACCACCCCGCCGTCGATAAGCAACATGATTGGGCCGAAAGGGCCCTCGACTTAACGCGCTAAGAACTGGCTAACAGACGCCTGCCGTGCCAACAACCGAACGCCCGCTCGACACAAGGATTCAACCTTGTGCTGTTGCGCCAATTCAACGCTTCCAGCTGCTCCGCGATAAAAATTGTGGACAGCAAGTGGACAAAATTTACCATGGCGACCGACTTTCGTCGCGTCTAGATGGTGGCGCCCGCGCCCGTCTTTTCGTAAACTCTGTTTATCGGATTGGGGATGACGCGGGAACGCCGAGACCCCACATAGACAAGCGTCGGATTGCTCAACTTGAGGCCGACAGGGCGACACCGCCGATCGGAGCCGAATGTCCATTCACGTCAAGCGTCGCCGGTTTATGGCGCCGGATATTGCCGCCCGCAAAGGCGGCGATCCCATCGTCGCGCTGACCTCCTACCACGCTCACACCGCCGCCATTGCCGACAATCACTGCGATTTCCTTCTCGTCGGTGACAGCCTCGGAATGGTCATGCACGGCTACGAGACAACCGTGCCGGTGCCGTTGGAACTGATGATCATGCATGGGCAGGCCGTTGTCCGCGGCTCGAAAAAAGCCCTCGTTGTCGTCGACATGCCGTTCGCGACCTACGAAGAAAGCCCGCAGGTGGCTTTCCGCAACGCCGCCCGCGTGATGAAAGAAACCGACTGCGGCGCCATTAAGCTCGAAGGCGGCCGCCGCATGGCCGAAACGATCCGCTACCTCGTTGATCGAGGTATTCCCGTGATGGCCCACATCGGCCTGACGCCGCAATCGGTCAACGTCCTCGGCGGCTTCAAGACCCAGGGCCAATCCGTCGATCAATGGCAGGCCATCGAGGATGATGCGCGTATGGTTGCTGACGCCGGCGCCTTTGCTGTCGTGCTCGAAGCCATGACCGCCCCTCTTGCCGAGCGAATTACGAAAGCCATCCCGATCCCGACCATCGGCATCGGGGCGTCGCCAGGCTGCGACGGCCAGATTCTCGTCATGGAAGATATGCTCGGCCTATCGCCGAACGTCCCGAAATTCGTCAAGAAATTCGGGGCCATCGGGGCCGCGATCGACCGCGCTATCGCCTCCTATGCCGACGAGGTCCGCGCTCGCACGTTTCCCGCGCCCGAGCACACCTATGCCCTGAAGGACCCGCAAGAAGAGGCGTCCCGCTCACCCGCCAGGGTCACGAAAAAGCCGAAGACAACGAGCACTTAGCTCCGCAAGGCAAGATTCCGCAGTCAACTCGTGAAGGAAACTTGCCGCCGGGGCTTGCCCGGAGCGTCCGCTCCGTTATCTATGCCCGGCAACCGGGTTGGCCGTGGGAAATCCCTCGTTCCGAGTTCCGGCACCGAATGAGGTTTTAGAGGTCAATGGCCGACGACAACGACAGTCTGCTCCGGGAAGTGCAGGAAGAAATCCGCCGCGAGCAGATGGAGAAAATCTGGCGACGGTACAACGGCCTGATCCTCGGCGCCGCGGCATTGATCGTGCTCGGCGTGGGCGGTTACCAGTTTTACACGACGCATCGTCTCGCGACCGCGGAGGCCGGCGGCGCCAGCTTCGCTGCTGCCGAAACCCTTAGCGATGAAAAGAAAAAGGACGACGCCGCGAAAGCCTTCAAGGCCATCGCAGATGACGGTCCTGCCGGTTACGCGACCCTTGCCAAGCTTCGCCTTGCGGGCGCCGAGGCCAAGGACGGCAAAACCGCGGATGCCGTTGCAACCTTTGATTCCCTTGCCAAGCAGTCGGGCGGCGATGATCTGTTGAAAAGCTTCGCGCAGCTGCAGGCCGCCTCGCTTCTGATGGGGACCGCGGACTATGCGGAAATTCAGAATCGCCTGACACCATTGTCGGGAGAAGGCGCGCCGTTCGCCAATACGGCGCGGGAGCTTCTCGGAATTGCCGCTTACAAGGCCAAGAAATTCGACGAGGCCCGGAACTACCTCGAACCTCTGTTGACGGACGCCAACGCTTCCGCAGATCTTCAGGAGCGCGTGAAGATCATCATGGGAGAGATCGCAGCTTCGCAGGTAGCGTTAAATGCGCCTCCGGCCCCCGTGGCGTCGCCAGCGCCCGCTGCGGCCTTGGAGTCAGCGAAGCCGGCGGCGCCGGCGGCGACCGAAACGCAGCCTGGTACGGATGGGGCTGTGAGCGCCGACAAAAAGTAGAACCGCGAAGCGGTGAGGGGGACTGCGTTGACGTACGGGGGATGGCAGACACGGCGCGCGGTGGGATCGCTATTGGCGATCGCAGCCACCTTTTGGCTCAGTGGTTGCGCCAGTGACGGCCCGACGCTCCCGAAGATGAGTGATCTCAATCCCTTCAAGGAGAAGCAGGTTCCCCTCCCGGGACGCCGCATCCCGATTGTCGAGACGACCGAAAGCATTTCCTCCAACCTGGCTGACGCCAACGCACCGATCGTCCTGCCGTCGCCGCGCACGAATGACTCCTGGTCACAGCCCGGCGGCGACGCGAACAACGCGCCCGGCAATCTGGCCTTGACCGGTCCGCTTCATCAGTTGTGGTCTGCCAGCGCCGGAACGGGTTCGTCGAAAACCGGCCGCGTCACTGCCAGCCCAATCGCCTTCGACGGCAAAATCTATACTCTCGACGCCGCCGCAAACGTGTCCGCCTTCACGGCGTCAGGCAGTAGCGTCTTCACGATTTCGACGAAGCCCGAAACGACCGTTGGCCTTGGCGGGTACGGCGGCGGTCTCGCAGCCGAAAACGGCAGGCTCTACATCGCCAACGGCTATGGCGTGGTCGCCGCGCTCGATCCGCAGACCGGCAAGTCGATATGGTCGAAAAATCTCGACGTGCCAGTGCGCGCAGCGCCGACGGCTGCCGGCGATCGCCTGTATGTCATCACCATCGATGGCAAATTCTATTGCCTGAGCGGCATTGACGGTTCCGAACTTTGGACGGCGCGCGGTCTGCCCCAGAGTGCCAGCCTCATGACGTCGACGAGCCCCGCAGTTAACGGCGACGTCGTCGTGGTCCCGTACCCGTCGGGGGACATCATGGCGTTCAAGCTGACCGACGGCTCGACCGTCTGGACGGAGAACCTCGCACGCACGCGCCAGACGTCGCAAATTGCCTCGATGAGCGATGTGGCGCGTCCCGCGATCGACAACGGTGTCGTGTTCGCAATCGGGCATGCCGGCCGGATGGTCGCGGCTCAGGCCAAGTCCGGCGACCGTCTCTGGTCTTTAAGCATTCCCGGCTCCGAGCCGCCGTGCGTGGCCGGGGACACGGTCTATGTGGTCGATACCGGCGGCCGTCTGATGGCGCTCTCGCGGTCCGACGGCAAGACCCGCTGGCTGACCCAGCTGCCGGCCGCCAAGAACTATGCAGGCCCGATCATGGCGGCAAATACCCTCTGGCTGGTGTCGAGCAAGGGTGGCGTCGTGAGCGTCGATCCACTGACCGGCAAGATCGGCGGCACCATGGAAATCGGCGATACGGTCTACATTCCGCCGATCGTGGCCCAGGGTCACATGTACGTTTTGACCGATTCCGCAAAACTCATCGCCCTCAACTGAGAATTGGGCTAGGAGGGCGTAACGGGCTTGCCGCGCCGCGCGGACGGGTCCTTCCCCCCTTTCAAAGCCCTGGTTCTCTTTTGACGTCGTCTCCTCAAATCCCAGTCGTGGCCATCGTCGGTCGGCCAAACGTCGGCAAGTCGACGCTCTTCAACCGTCTGACGGGAACACGCGCCGCCCTTGTTTCCGATCTCCCCGGTCTGACGCGCGACCGTCGCGAAGGCATCGCCAACCTTCACGGAGTAGACGTCCGCCTGGTCGATACCGCGGGCCTCGAAGAAGCGCATCGTGGCTCGATTGCTGATCGCATGCGCAAGCAGTCGGAACAGGCCATCGCCACAGCCGATCTCGTCCTGTTCGTGATCGACTCGCGCGCCGGTGTCACCGCCGCCGATACCGGCTTCGCGCGCATCGCCCGCCAATCTGGCAAGCCGGTGGTATTGGTCGCGAATAAGGCGGAGGGCACCAAAGGCACCGACGGTGTGCTGGACGCCTTCTCTCTTGGCCTAGGTGAGCCCATCGCGATCTCCGCCGAGCACGGCGAAGGCATCAGTGATCTCGCCGACGATGTGCTCGCCGCCCTCGGACTGGAACCGAAAGTTGTCCCGAAAAAGCGCCGCTCGTCCGAGGCCGCAGACGGAGACGAGGAAGCCGAAGCGCCTGCCGCACGGCTGAAGCCAATCCGCGTCGCAATCGTCGGACGCCCTAACGCCGGCAAGTCGACACTCGTCAATGCCATCCTCGGCGAAGAGCGCATGATTACCGGCCCGGAGCCCGGGCTGACGCGAGACAGTGTCTCGAGTGACTTCGAATACCAAGGCCAGTTGATCCGGCTATTCGATACGGCTGGCCTGCGGCGAAAAGCCAAAATCACCGAGACGGCGGAAAAGCTGTCCGCGAGTGATGCCGTCCGTGCCATCCGCTTCGCCGAGGTCGTTGTCCTGCTCATCGACGCCGAGCGGCCCTTCGAGCACCAGGACCTGACAATTGGTCATCGCGTGACGGAGGAAGGCCGGGCGCTCGTCGTTGCCGTCAACAAATGGGATCTCGTGCCCGAAAAGCAGAAGACTTTGCGCGAACTGAAAAAGACCGTCGCCGAGAGCTTAGCCCAGGTTCCTGACGTGCCGTTCGTCGCTATCTCGGCGCGATCGGAAAGCGGCATCGATCAGCTGATGAAGGCAATCACCAAGATCCACGCGGTCTGGAACCGGCGGGTATCTACGCCCCAACTCAATCGCTGGCTGGCTGGAGCGTTGAGCCGCCATTCTCCACCCGCGGTGCACGGGCGGCGCATCAAGATCCGCTACGTGACCCAGCTTTCGACACGGCCGCCGACGTTCGTCGCGTTTTCTCAGCGCGCCGAGGCTCTGCCTCAGTCGTATGTGAAGTACCTGACGAATTCTCTGCGCGAGACGTTCGATCTCCCGGGTGTTCCCATCCGCTTCCACCTCCGGAAAGGGGAAAATCCTTTCGACAAAAAATGAGGCGTCGCAGGGAACGTGCCGAGGGGGAAAATCGCAGCGGGCGGGAGCTAACAGCAGCGAGTAAACTCAAAGCCGCCATGCTCACCGCCCGCACGGGGCGTCAGCCGATTAAAACTGGCGCCGCTCCGGACGGGGTTAAATAGGGGGTCTCCGCGCGGGTTCAAGGGCTGCGCCAACGATCTTGCTTTTTGTCGTTTCCTGGGTCATCCGCAACCAATGGACGTCTTCTTCTATCACCTCGAACATCAGTCGCTTGAACGCGTTTTGCCGAGTCTGCTCGAGAAGACCTTGGCGCGCGGCTGGCGCGCCGTCGTTCAAGCCGGAAGTGAAGAACGTCTCGACGCGATCGATCAGGCACTTTGGACTTACACCGACGACAGCTTCCTGCCGCACGGCACCGCGCGCATCGGCCACTCGGGCGAACAACCCATCTATCTGACGCTAACCGACGAAACGCCGAATGGCGCCGGCGTGCGCTTCCTCGTCGACGGCGCCGAGGCGCGAGAGTTCAGCGGCGCGGAACGCTTCGTCTACGTCTTCGACGGTCGCGACCCCGACGCCGTCGCGTCCGCTCGCGGTCAATGGAAGGCTGCCAAAGCTGCCGGATGCTCCGTGACCTACTGGCAGCAATCCCAAAGCGGACGATGGGAGCAGAAGGCCTGACGCTGGCGCCTCATCATGAATTACCATCACGACTATCACGCCGGAAATTTCGCCGATGTCCTGAAGCACATCATTCTGGCACGCGTCGTCACGTACATGAAGCAGAAGCCCAAGCCGTTTCGCGTCATCGACACGCACGCGGGCGCTGGGCTTTACGATCTCGAAAGCGCGGAGGCAGCGAAGACCGCCGAATGGCGCGACGGCATCGGGCGCATCTTTGACGCCGACCTGCCGCAGGACGTTGCGAAACTTGTCGAACCTTATCTCGATGCCGTGCGCGCCGTGAACAGCGCCGGCCTCAGATACTATCCCGGCAGCCCGCTGATCGCTCGGCACCTGATGCGACACGATGATGTCCTCGTCGGCAACGAGCTCGGCGGCAGCGAGTTTCAGCGTCTGAAAGACGAGTTTCGCCGCACTCGATCGACGACGGTCTTAAATCTCGACGCGCGTCAGGCCATCAAATCGCTGCTGCCGCCGAAAGAGCGGCGCGGCCTGGTGCTGATCGATCCGCCGTTCGAACAGAAAAGCGAATTTGCTGACCTCGCAACCTCCGTGACCGAAGCAATGACGCGCTTCCCGACCGGCACCTACCTGATCTGGTATCCCTTGAAAGACGAGGCGGCGGCGGATCACTTCGTGGCTCTTGCGATGTCGGGTGAAGCTGTCGACTTTCTCGACGTTCGGCTTGAGGTTTCGAAGCCTTTTCCTGGTCTCGGGCTGACGGCATCGGGTGTGCTTATCTTAAATCCCCCGTTCGTTTTGCAGGCCGAACTCGAGATCATAATGCCGAGCCTCGAAGATCATCTCGCTGACGGTTCGGGCAGCCGCTTCGAAATACGATCGAGCGTTCAATAAGCGTCGCCCTCGTTGCTCTGCAGCATTTCGTCTTGCAAGGTGCCCGAGTTTACTGGATAAATTGCCGCACGCTAAGGCGGGCAACGGCACGGGAGCTCCCGACGCGTTCTACGAGACCGGCGCGTGTTCGTGCGATCCGGCAGCAGGCGCTTGGTATCATTCCGGCTCCGACGCCCGCCACGGCTGTCGATGCGAAGCTTGTATGGGAGCTTCGATCGTATGCCGGGCTGCCAGGAGACGATGCATGCGCCAGACAGGTACCGTTAAGTTCTACAATTCCCAGAAAGGCTATGGCTTCATCAAGCCGGATGCCGGTGGCAACGACGTGTTCGTGCACGTTACCGCCGTCGAGCGATCTGGCATTGGTGAGCTGAACGAGGGAATGCGGATTTCGTTCGAGACCGAGCCCGATAAACGCGGCAAGGGACCCAAAGCCGTCGATCTGCAAAGAGCCGGCTGACATTTGTAAGGCGCAGCGTTGTTTCCGTCGTGGCAGCGTCACGGCGGCGATTGGATTTACGATTTCGGCTATCGGTCTCCGCGTCGCTTCGAAGGTGTGTCGGAGCACGCCAAGGCAAGCGTGAAAGCTTCCCTTGCGAGGCGAAGGCTTAATGGGCCCCACGGTCGAGAAATCAAAAAGCTCGCCGGAGTGATGTCCGGCGAGCTTCAAATTTGAGGCGCTTGTCGAACCTACTTCGCAACCGCATTGCGAATGGCGCCCACGATCGCCAACAGGATGCCGCCGCCGGCGCCGCCGCCAATAATCTGCGTGATGATCGAGACGGGATCGAGCGCGCCACCCGCAACCGCTGTATGAAAGACCTGTTCAAGAATCTGGCCGCCGATGCCGCCGCCCACGATGCCGGCTATGGAATTGCCGAGCGTGCCAAGACTGAGGTTCTTCAGGAGACTACCGGCAACATTGCCGCCGAGAGCGCCGCTAATGAGCTGTATAAGCAGGGGAATATATTCCATAAGCCATCCTCCACGAGCTTAGGTGGGACGACGGCGAGTCGTGCGTTTTTTCGCATCGATCACATCGCACCCGGATGGGCTCCCACAGTGGGAATCATATCACACCGGCTGCTGTGGTGAGTTTTTGAGCACGATTCAGAACATCTCGGCGCGGAAGGCGTTGTCGAGAAGTGACATCCTTGCCGGAAATGGGGCCCGTAACCATTTCTTGAGCGCGCTCAATGATAATATCGAACGGTTCACGCTATATAACTTTGGTCACATGAACGCCGGCGGAAAGGCCAAACCATGATTTCGAGATTGATGTCAGCCTTCGTCGCCGCTGTCTGCATGCTGGGCTTGGCTTCGCCTGTTCTTGCCGACCAGGAGGACGACGGATACTCGGTCCATCGTAAGAAGGGCGGGTATTCGTATGACAAGTCGGAATCGGTGAACACCTACGGCGGCAATCAAAAGAAAAAGCACGCGCCTCCAGGACCGCCAGATTTCCGTGATCAGACGATCGCTGGCCCGTTCGATAATAGCTTCTTCTTCGATTCCGGCGTCGGTAGCCTTTACGGCGGCAATTCCCCTTACATGCACTGAGACGCCCGCGGAAATCCCTCGATTGAGCATCAGGCCGCGCCTCGTCGCGGCCTTTTACGTATCGGCTCAATTCACGCGGGAAGACCGTCGAATCCTGTCAACTGTAGCAGATGCGCCACTCGCCCTCGTCTTGCCATTGTGCTGACAATACAAAGGCACCCTGATCCAAAGGTGGGGCTTTGAGGGAGAATTTTCCTATGCGCTTCTCGGTCAACTTCTTTGCCGCATTCGGCTTGGCCGCGACCATAGCTGTCGCCAGCGCCGCATCCGCGAACGCCGAGTGCAAACGCTTCGGCTTCACCGTCAACGACTATGGCAAAGACGGTCCGACCAAGGATGCAAAAGATCTCCTCGACAAGCTGATCGCGACCAAAATGACGGAACGCGGCGTCAGCGATTTCCGGACCGGAAAGAAGAGCGTCTCGTGCGAACTCTTCCTGAACTTCATCGTTTTTGACGAGCACACCTGTACTGCCGAAGCTACGGTATGCTGGGGTGGATCAAAGCTTCCGGGCGCCGAGCAGGCCGATGCCGAGCCGGCGAGCGATACCGATCAGGCGGCTGCGGAAGAGAAGCACGCTCAGAAAAAGGCGACGAAGGAAGCCGCCGTCCATACCAATCCGGCACCTGCGCCTCACAAGTCCGCGGCCGCCATTCCCGATCCGAAGTCAGTGCTGAAGAAGAAGGCGGTCGAAAAGAAAGAAGCGGCCGCCACCGCTTCAGTCGAGACCGGTTCGCTGAGCGAGAGCACGACGAAGCACAAAGCTCATCAAAAGGCTGCTGACGACTCGGGCGAAGTCGCGCCTGTCAAACAGAACGCCGACGGCTACCCGACACCCGAGGCACCGGCCACGGCCGATGGCGGAGCACAATAGGCCCGCGTCGTCACGCAGTGCGTTGATGCGAATGTCCGGAACGATCGAGATCAAGCTGCCTGCCGGATTTCGAGCAGCTTCATCTCGATGATCTGGCGATTGTAGGGCTTCAAGAGATAGTTGTCGGCGCCGTGAGAAAGAGCGCGCTGAATTTCAAGCGAGTCATTCTCTGTCACGCTGTAGATGATGTACGGCCGCGCGCTGAACGGCATCTCGCGAATTTCGCTGATGAGCTCGAGACTGTTGGCGTCGGGCATGCGCCAATCGACAAGAATGTAATCCGGCGTATCAGACCTCAGCCGTTCCTTTGCCGCCACCGATCCGTCGGCTTCGCTGACGCGAAATCCCAAGCTCTCGAAGATGAGACGTGTGTATTTCCTGATGATCTCGGAATCGTCGATGACGAAGCAGTGAAGCATGTTGAGAGCATCTCTTAGCGACTGCAAAGCAAGCTGGACTGAACAGACCCATTGTAATCAAGATGAACCAAAAATCTTAAGGCGCGCTTAAGTGGTGTGGCGAAAGCTCGGCGCGTCACGGAGCGGTTGACGCCCTGTCAGGGCGCCGGTTTGGCGACCAGAAGAATATCGGCGCCATCTTTCAGGATCTCGAGCCGCATGCCCGCCGCTGGAGCAATCCGCCAAGTGTAGTAGGCCTGAATGGTGATGGCATCGAGCGCGAGGGGATTTCCCGCGACGAAGTCCGTGAGATATTGCGGCGGCCGCGCCCCGGTTCCTTTGCAGCGAATGAGAAAGGTCGGTTGCTCGAATGAGCCGCCGATCGAAACATCGATCTCGCCGCCGCGCGGCAGTGCAGTCACGGCGGACGCGATGAGGTTGAGCAGAAGTTTGACCTTGTCCTTGACGACGAGCCCTGGGGCGCCGCGCCACGTCAGCTTGTGTTTCCCCTGCGTAATACTGACGAAGCCGCGAGAAATTTTCTCGGCCGTCGTCAAATCGATCAAGCTGCCGGCCGACCCAGCCGCGCCGAAGGCAAAGCGCGCGAATTCGAGGCGCGCAGAAGCCTGTTCCGTCACGTTGCGGATCACGGTCATCGCGTAGTTTT
>JBEVLH010000025.1:0-15636 GCA_040509255.1 Hyphomicrobium sp.
AAGAGGCTAAGGGCGCACTGGTTGACGAGCCGCAAGGCAACGGTCCGGCATCCGAGGCTGGGTTGAAGCCTCAGGACGTGATTGTTTCGGTCAATGACCACCGGATAAAGGACGGCCGCGACCTCGCACGCACGATCGCCTCCATCGCGCCGGGCGAAAGTATAAAGATCTCCTACATTCGCAACGGTGAGGAACACAGCGTTGATCTGAAGGTCGGCCGCTATCCTGATAGCAAATCGGCCCAGAACAACGCGCCGGCCGACAGTGACTTCAAGCTCGGCATGACGCTGGCGCCGGCCGATCAGGTCGAGGGTGCCGGTACCCGTGGCGCCGTGGTGATGAATGTTGATCCCGACGGTACCGCCGCCGAGAAGGGTATCCAGCAGGGCGACGTCATTCTCTCCGTTGGGGGGAAAGCCGTTTCCGGTCCGGCCGACGTCAAGAGCGCTTTGAGGGAAGCCAAAAAGGACAGCAAACGTGCTGTACTCATGGAGCTCAAGACGGCGCAAGGCGGTCGCTTCGTCGCCCTCCCCACGCGTCAAAGCTGAGGCGAATTCCAAAGCAGGACGGCGGCGGACCTCATTTCAGTCTGCCGCCGTTCAACCTGCGCCCGAAAGAAAGAAAACTTGACGGCCGTCCGTCAATGCCGCGTCGGCACAAAATTCTGCCTTAGCGCCTGTTCGAGGCACTCGATCATCGCGCAGCCCTCAAACGGTTTGCTCAAAAACCCGATCGCGCCCGCATCGTTCACGCGTCGCCGAATTCTGTCTTCGGGAAAGGCCGTAATGAAAATCATGGGTACGTTGAGCCCGCGCTCCCGGAGGTGACTCTGCAGTTCCACCCCGGTCATACCCGGCATCTGGACGTCGGTGATAACGCAGGACGTTTCTTGAAATTCCGGAGACTCGAGAAATTCTTCGGCAGAGGCAAACGTGGTCGCGCGAAATCCAAGCGACCTGACGAGATTTTCGGTCGCAGCGCGGACCGCCTCATCGTCATCGATGATGCTGATCATAGTATTTTGCGACACGGTCGATCCCTTTCAAAAAAACCGACACTTGGCAACGCCGCGTCGGTCCTGAATAAGTGCGCCATGCGCCACAAATTTTAAATTATACGCTGGTTTTATATCGGCGAACGCGACTGATATCGTTGCACAAACGTGAAAATCTCAACGTTGTTTCGTCCCGCGCGGGCACTTTGGCGGTACCAAGGGACCTCCGCAGCCCGCTTAACCAGACAGACGTCGCGCTCCCAGCTCTAAAATAGATCCCGAAACGAGGCTAACGACCGCGCTCGAGTTGCGGGCCCAATCCGCGGGCGTCTGCGCGCATACCAAAGTATGTGCCGACCAATCTGACGATCTAGCATCAAAAACGCTCGTAGAATGGAGCGTAGCGACGCCGCTGCGTACCTTCACCATCAAGCTGGACGGTCGTTGGTCGCGCTCATTCGCAACGCAATCCAACGACCCGGACGGCAACGTAGCTTCGACACCGGAAGGTCAACGCCATGTCGCTCCAAATCTCGTCCAACTTCCAAACGAACGCAGCGCAATTTCACCGGGTCGAACCCGCTCTTGCAACATCGTCGTCGGACCTCGACGGAGGATCCCAGATCCTTGAGCGGTTGGCGAGGGCGCTGGTCGAAGCCGGCGTCAATCCGGAAAAGCTGGATCGTCGCGATGATGCCAACAAGCGCCTCGCCATCGTGGCGCGTCTCTTCGAACTCCCTCTCGCCGACGCGGCAACCGAGCCGGTGGCACGGAAAGCTCCGGCGGCGCTTCCCAAATGGCGGCTAAAGCGTGTCGCAGAGTTCGTGGAGGCCAACATCTCCGAACAGCTCACCTTGGCGTCGCTTGCTTCGACTGCCGGCATCAGCCGCATGTACTTCGCCAGCCAGTTCAAGGTAGCGACTGGAATGCGCCCGCACGACTACGTCCTCAAGAAGCGAATCGAACGCGCCCAGCATCTTTTGATGACAACCAGGGACCCTTTGGTTCAGGTCGCTTTGAGTGTTGGCTTTCAGACCCAGGCTCATTTCACGACAATCTTCAAGAGGATCGTCGGAAACACTCCCCTGCGGTGGCGTCGTGAGCAACAGGCGTGAGCTCTACGATCCCCCAGCCTGAGCGGCATAGATTGGGCCGGGAAAGGAAGCGGCGCACGCTAGGACCCGGTTATCCCGGCCCAACTGTCGCTAAGTTCGAGGTTATATGGTGCGGTTGAGAGGACTCGAACCTCCACGCCGTTTCCAGCGCTACCACCTCAAGGTAGTGCGTCTACCAATTCCGCCACAACCGCAGTTCAGACCCTCGGATCTGGAGATCGCGAGGGCATTTGGCGCGCCCGAATTCGCGAAGACGCCCACGTAACAGAGCGTCTCTCGGAACGCAAGCGGCAGATTCGCTGGAACCCCTTTGCCGCCTCGGGGTACGGGACTCACACTATATATGCGTGCAAGGCGGACCAACGTGGGCATTGCCCGCGGCTATCGGGGGCCCGAGATTTGGCCGAGATTTAGCCTTAGGAAGGCAACCTTGAGTCGAGAGCCTCTCAATACGCCGATGGCGACAGGCGCAAGGCCCGTCGAATGGGCGATTAGCAGCGGCTATGTCGACTACGCGGCCGCGTTGGAAATCATGGAGCGCCGGGTCGCCGGCATCCGTGAAGGTCGGGCGCCAGAACTCGTCTGGCTGCTCGAGCATCCCGCGCTTTACACCGCCGGCACGAGTGCCAAGCAGGAAGACCTCTTGAACCCAGCTGCACTTCCGGTCTTTCGCACCGCACGCGGTGGGCAATTCACCTACCACGGTCCGGGACAACGCGTGGCGTACGTCATGCTCGACCTCGAAACGCGCGGCCGCGATATCCGGGCACTCATTACACGGCTGGAGATGTGGTTGATCCAGACGCTCGCGGAATTCAACGTCAGGGGGGAAATCCGCCAAGATCGCGTCGGGATCTGGGTAAGGCGCCCTGCGAGAGGCAATGAGACCGAAGACAAGATCGCCGCTATCGGTTTGCGTGTAAGTCGCTGGGTCTCGAGCCATGGCATCGCCCTGAACGTCGATCCGGATCTTTCTCGGTACGCGGGAATCGTCCCGTGTGGCGTTCGCGACCACGGTGTCACCAGCTTGGCCGACCTCGGGCTACCGGTGTCGATGTACGACGTGGACGTCGCGCTGCGAGTCAGTTTTGAACAGGTATTCGGGCCGACCAAGCTGATCCGCGGCGTGGATCTCGAGTCGGAAAACTGAGAGAGCGCATTGTTTAAATTGGACAAAAAGAAAGGCGCCTGCACCCGAGGAGGTACAAGCGCCCAATGAAACATGCCGCAATCTTTCCTCTACTTCATTTTGTTTCCCGTACTCCTGAGGCGCTGCCAACAGGCGGCGCGCCCCTCTTGTCGGGAGAATCGTAGTAGAGAAAACCCCCTTCGACCGAAACACTTTCCGAACCGTTCAGTTCGTACTCGTCATTCGCGCTATCGTTGAGGCGGATGATGCAGCTCTTCTGACAGACCCCGTCGATCACCTTACCTATTGGAAGGACCGCGTCTTGCACGGACGTGTCCTCGGTGATGATGAGCTTGACCTCTTTGTCACCTCGGTTGGTAATCGTGGCTGCTGAAACAGCCGAGGTCATAAGAAGAACTGCGATCGCGCTAGCCGAAAAAACCCCAGGGTCGAAACGGCCGCTCCTGCGATCGCGGCAGAAAGTCATTACTTCTTTTTCTTTGCTGCCTTCTTGGCAGGAGCCTTCTTGGCGGCTTTCTTTGCAGCTTTAGCCATTTTAAATCGTCCTTCCGTTTTGATCGTTGACAGACGCACGTCTGTCGACCCGACTCGAGTCAGGTCAATGTGACATTGCTGAGATTCAAGACAATGCACAAACGAAATTTGGTGTTTGGTGATATCGGAAATTTCGATAGATGAGTTTGCGCCTCATCACTGAGGATCTCAACGGATGGACGTCAATCTCGCTCGCACATTCCTGGTCGTTGCCGAAACCGGAAGCTTCGTCGACACGGCTCGCAAGCTGAACATTACCCAATCGACCGTTTCGGCACGCATCAAAGGACTCGAAGATCTGCTTGGTCGACCGCTCTTCACTCGCTCAAAATCGGGTGCAGAGCTTACGGGCGCGGGCGAACTCTTTCAAAAGCACGCGCTGGCGATGGTTCGCGTTTGGCAGCAAGCGCAGCTTCAGGTGTCCCTTGCCGACCAGCACCCCGAACACGTTTCGGTCGGCGCGCCGCTTAGCCTCTGGAGCGGCTTCTTACTGAAGTGGATGGCCGGATTGCGCGTGCAAATTCCGGGAATAGCCGTGTCTGCCACTGCCGGAGCGTCCCCCGTTTTGAGCCAACGGCTGATCGAAGGAACGCTCGATCTTGCCGTCATGTATCGACCGTCGCCGCCGCCAGGGCTAACGATTGAGCACCTTTTTGACGAAGAATTTGTGCTTGTCTCGTCAGCGAAGGCATCAGCGCGGCGCGGTGCCAGCGACTATCTCCTGGTCGATTGGGGAAGCGACTTCGTCCAGGATCACGCCGCCGCGTTTCCTGAGCATGCCAATCCTGCGATCAGCCTCGACCTCGGGGCCATGGGTCTTGATTATCTGTTGGCGAACGAATGCTCGGGGTATTTTCCGGCCCGAATGGTGCGCAAGCTCATCGGCAGCGGTCGCGTGCGCGAACCCAAACGCGCCCGCAAATTCGTTTACCCCGTCTATATGGTTTATCCCGAGACCCGGAACGAAGAGGCCTATGAGCCGATCCTGCGCGGACTAAGGCGCGCGGCAGCGAAGCTCGGCTGACGCACGGCCGATTTCAAGCGAACTCGATGATGACCGCATCGACTGCGAGGCTATCGCCGGGCTTCGCCGCAATCTTCTTCACCTTCCCGTCGCGCTCGGCCTTAAGGATATTTTCCATCTTCATGGCTTCGACGACCGCAAGGTTATCCCCAGCTTTGACGTCTTCCCCCTCGGTCACATTCACGGCCTTGACCAGCCCCGGCATCGGGCACAGCAAGAACTTCGACATGTCCGCAGGCACCTTAACCGGCATCAGCGCCGCCAACTCGGCTTCGCGCTGCGTATAGACATAGGTCGGCGCCTGGATACCCCGATAGGAGAGGGTCATGCCGTTGGCGATCGGGCGAACCTGAACGGCGACATCGGCTCCATCGACAGTGCCAACCCACACTGGCTCACCGGGCCACCACTCCGACGTTATCTCCATCGTTTTCGAGGGCTGGCCGTCCTTATCTAGGATTGAGACGTAGTACGGCCCCGGAATGGCGCCGAGCGCTTCCAGTTCGACTGTCGCCGATCCGATCTTGACGACCCGGCGCTTGGCGAAGCTGACTGGATGCCCCGACATCTGGTGCGTAATGTCCCGCCGACGGGCGTTACTCAAGTGGTCGATCGCACCTGCCACCGCTGCGAGAGTGACCAGATGCTGGCCCTCGGGCTCGCGTGGCACGAACCCTTCGGGGAACTCTTCTTTGATGAAGCCTGTCGAAAGATTGCCTTCACGCCAGCGCGGATGCTGCATTACTGCCGACACGAACGGTACGTTGTGCTGGATGCCGTCGATATAGAACGCGTCGAGCGCCGTCGACTGCGCATCGATGGCTTCCAGGCGGCTGGACGCATGGGTCACGAGCTTCGCGATCATCGGGTCGTAGTACATCGAGATCTCACCGCCCTCGAAGACACCGGTATCGTTGCGCACGGTAACGCCCGCTTTCGTACCCTCCGCTGGCGGGCGGTACTTAACCAACCGGCCGATGGACGGCAGAAAGTTCCGGAACGGGTCCTCGGCATACACGCGGCTTTCGACGGCCCACCCCGTCAACTTAATGTCGGACTGCTTGAACGGGAGCTTTTCGCCCGCGGCGACCCGGATCATTTGCTCGACGAGGTCGATACCTGTGACGAGTTCCGTCACCGGATGCTCGACCTGCAGACGGGTGTTCATTTCCAGGAAGTAGAACGAACGATCCTGACCGGCGACGAATTCCACCGTGCCGGCGCTATCGTAGCCGACCGCTCTGGCAAGAGCGACGGACTGTTCACCCATCGCCTTCCGGGTCTTTTCGTCGATGAGCGGCGACGGCGCTTCCTCCAGAACCTTCTGGTTGCGCCGCTGAATCGAGCATTCGCGTTCGCCGAGGTAGACGATATTTCCGTGCTTGTCGCCGAGCACCTGGATCTCAATGTGGCGCGGATTTTCGATGAACTTCTCGACAAAGCAGCGATCATCGCCGAACGACGACTTGGCTTCCGACCGGGCGAGTTCGAAGCCCTCAGCCGCCTCACTGGCGTTATAGGCGATGCGCATGCCCTTCCCGCCGCCACCAGCCGAGGCCTTGATCATGACCGGATAGCCGATCTCGTTGGCGATCTTGACCGCGTGCTTGCTGTCGCTGATCTCGCCCATGTAGCCCGGCACTGTCGAAACCTTGGCCGCGGCTGCCGCCTTTTTGCTTTCGATCTTGTCTCCCATCGCGGCGATGGCTTTGGGGTTCGGGCCGATGAAGACGATCCCGTTTTTCTGGAGAGCCCGCGGGAAGGACTCGCGCTCAGACAAAAAGCCGTAACCAGGATGAACGGCTTCTGCGCCTGTCGCCTTGCAAGCCTCGATGATTTTATCCATGACCAAGTAGGATTCGGCTGCCGGCGCCGCTCCGATGTGAACGGCTTCGTCGGCCATCTCGACATGCAGCGCATCTCTGTCGGCGTCCGAATAGACCGCCACCGTCTTGATGCCCATCTTGCGAGCGGTCTTGATAACCCGGCAGGCAATTTCACCACGATTGGCGATCAAAATTTTCTTGAACATCGGCGCGTCCGGTCCTTCCCGTCATCATTTTGGCTGCCTCCGCTTGTCGCAAGGCAACACGCCGTTCTAGTGCCTGCGACTGGCCCCGTAAACACGCCGTAAGCAGCACGGCCGCTGGAGGCTGTGCGATCCGCTGCCGCACAGCAAATAACCCCGGCGAGTGACCAGCCAGGGGCCTTACCAACCAAAGCGAAGGGGCTATTCCATTAGGCCGCACTTCCGAGGCGGCACACTGCCTCGGTGATGGTGGGATGTATCCTCGGGGTCTCGTGGTTGAGATACGAGATGAGGGCGATTTCACTCGGGCTTAAGCGACCGTTGCGGCCCAGCCGGCCGACCAGCCAGCTAGGATCGGCCGCTGCGATTTCCTCGTTGGTGATGATCTCGATGCGCTGATGCTCAAGATGGGACAAGGCCCGCTCCTCGATGCTTTGGTCGTGATAGGAGTCCTGCATTGACGAAAGGTTTGAGCGCACCATCGCCAACAACGACGTCAGGATAGAGCCATCGTCGTCCTCGATACCTGCTTCCTGACGGAGCGCTTCCTCCCGCGAGGGGACCGCGTAACCCGAAACCGCCATCATAACGTTGGCAACCGCCTTAACGAAGAGGTCGGTCCAGGCGGCATTCGGAGGCGAGCCCGCCACTGCTTCATCGATGTCGAACAGGACGTCGGCCTCGTGGCGCGTTACGGCAACGTGCCCATCTCCGCCGAAGGCATAAAGGATGCGACGCAGATGCTCGACTTCCCCTTCGCTGATCTTCCCGGCGCCGAGCGGCTTACCGCGCCGCAGGGGTCCGCTTCCCGTCACCACCGCATGTTTGACCTGCTCCAGGGCGAACTGCGAAAGGCTGACCGGCGCCCAGCGCGCCGTACTGAGGACGCGGAGCACCAGATCGATTTCCGTTTTGGTGCTGATCTTTCCGCCGCGCGAAACTCGGTCGATCAACCAGTGCGCATTGGCGGCGGTGAGATATCCGCGCGGCGGCTCCTGAAAAACCAGATAGTCGGTGAGAGCCTCGATGAAAAAATCAGGCCAATCGGCGTGCTGGACGGTGCAGTTTTCATGCATCGAGAACAAAAGGTTTGCTTCGTCCGATGAGACGATGCCGTCCTCGTAGAAAACGCGCTTCAACAGCAGGATGTCGTCGAATGTGATCGCCTGACGTCTCAAAATGTCGTCGACCGGCAACGACCTCAGCCCACTCATCGAATGCCCCCAACGCCACGATTAATACAACGCGAGGTTAGGCAACGATGTTTAATCCGGTCTTAAGCGGCGTCGAAAAATGGCATGAAATACGTGCGAAGCGCCGCGCCGTGATCTCGATATCACAGCATAACGGGACCGCAGCTCGCGCCGCGGCCCCGATAGTCCCGCCGTGCTCCCGCGTGCACAGAGGGGAATGCAATTCACTCAACGGTTGTCTGCGCATCAGGATGAACGATTGCTGAAGAACGCATCATTTCGTTCTTGCGGACCGCTTTGACCGGAAACTTCTCAGATGTGTGGCGGAGATGCCCGTTCGGAGGGGGGATCCGAACGGGCGGTCGGTCGACCCTGCTCGTGGTGTGGGTCACGATGCGAGCCGTTCGAGGTACGGGCAACGGTGATTGCCCGCAATTACTCAATAACGTCGAACGACCGCCCTTCCGTCGCGACCTCACCTGCGAATTTGCGTCGGGAAAGTGTGCGGCCTACGTCCCGCCCCCGCCTAGGCCGCCAGTTGGGCGATGAGACGCAACCGCGACGCCGGCAGATCCTGGCCGCGCGGCAGCAAAAGATGTTTTTCGATGAAATAACCGGTCAGCGCGAACCCGAGGTTGACATCCTGCTCGGTCACCGGGCCAGACCTTTGCTTGGTCAGAAATTGAGGCAACGCCAGCAGCTTGTCACGATAGGGCTCGCCGGCCGACGCCGAAACCGCCCGGCCGGATTTGGGCGAAACGTATATAAGGTGATCGTTGCCTCCCGTCGCGGCGCACTGGCTGAGATCGAGACCGAATCCGAGTTCATCGAGCAGCGCCAACTCCCACCGCACTAAAAGCGCTGGCCACACCGTCGCGTCACCCAGAAAGCCGAGAACGAAAAGCGTGATTTCGTAGAGGTTGGGGTGCGGATCGCGCTCGGGCAGCAAGCCGGTCAACGTCGTGATCGACGACAGCGCCATCAGAGCTCGAGCATCATCAAGTGTCTCGGCAGCGAAGGCTCGACGCATCTCGACGGTCATCGAACCGAGTTGATCGGCGAGCCGGGCTTTCCACGCGGCATCGACATGGTTCCCCGCCTGAAGGATGGGGCGCAGCCGTCGCGAACGACCGCCGTGGACAAGACCGAGATGGCGACCATGCGCCCGCGTCCACAGATCGACGATCGCAGCCGTCTCGCCGTGCGGTCTTACTGAAAGTACGATGCCTTCATCCGTCCACTGCATACGGTGTTCTAGCAGGCGCCTCAGGATTTGGGAAAAGGTAGCCCCATTTCCCGGTATCGCTCGGGATCGCTTTCCCAGTTCTCACGCACTTTGACGAACAGGAAGAGGTGGATGCGATGGCCAGCCATCTCTTCGATGGCGTGGCGAGCTGTGCTTGAAATCTTCTTGATCGTCTCGCCGCCCTTGCCCAGCACGATCTTCTTCTGCCCATCTCGCTCGACGTAGATCGTCTGCTCGACCCGAGCCGAGCCGTCTTTCAGGCTTTTCCAGTCTGTCGTCTCGACGGTGGTGGTGTAGGGAAGCTCCTGGTGCAGGAATCGATAGACGCTCTCCCGCGTCATTTCCGCGGCCTGCGTGCGCATCGGCACATCTGTGACGTCGTCCTGGGAATAGTGCCACGGACCCTTGGGCACGAGACCGGCGAGATAGCTCCGCAAATCTTTGATGCCCTGCCCTTCGAGTGCCGAAATCATGAAAATGCGATCCGGCACGAGCCGTCCGTCGATTGTCTTGGCGAGTTCCAACAGTCTCGGCTTGTCATCGACCCGGTCGATCTTGTTGAGTACGACAATCTTGGGCATCCGCGCGGATTTGAGCCGCTCGACGATGCCGTCGACATCTTCGCCAAGGTGCGTGGCCGCGTCGAGAACCAGCAGGACAGCATCGGCGTCCTCGAGACCACCCCAGGCAGCGTCGACCATCGCCCGGTCGAGGCGGCGTTTTGGATTGAAAATACCGGCCGTATCGATGAAGACGATTTGGCTGCTACCTTCCATCGCGATGCCTCGGATCGGGGCACGCGTCGTCTGCACCTTGTGCGAGACGATGGCGACCTTGGCTCCGACCAGCGCATTGACGAGTGTCGACTTGCCGGCATTCGTTGGGCCGATGACGGCAACGAATCCGCACCTCCGGTCGGCTTCGGGCACCGCTTCGTCCGATTTATTGGCCTCAGACATCACCGACATGTGCTCCAACACCTTCACGAGTCAGAAGAGCGCTTGCCGCGGCCTGCTCCGCGATCCGTTTCGAGGCGCCCTCACCCTGGGCGGGCGCGCGCCCGGCGATCAACACCTCGGCCGTGAAACTCGGCGCATGATCCGGGCCCTTTCGCGAGACGACGGTATAGCGCGGCAGCGCCAAACCTTGCCCTTGCGCCCATTCCTGCAATGCCGATTTCGCATCGACTCCGACTTCCGGAACAGGCTCGGATTGATCCTGCCAGAGCTTGTTTACGACGGCACGTGCCTTATCAAATCCGCCGTCCAGAAAAACGGCCCCAAGAAGTGCCTCCGCGGCGTCAGCCAGGATCGTCGTCTTGTTACGGCCTCCGCTATCGGCTTCGCTTTCGGATAGGATGAGATGAGCCCCGAGCCCGATGTCGCGCGCGACCTTGGCACAAGCTTCCCCGCGGACCAAACGATTGTAGCGCCGCGCAAGTTCGCCTTCGCTCGCATCGGGGTACTGATTGTTCAGCGCGAACGCGATCGCGAGGCCCAGCACCCGGTCGCCGATAAATTCGAGGCGTTCGTTATCGGACCGCATAACCTTGCCCCCGCGCACACTAGCGTGGGTGAGCGCGCGCTCAAGCAAGCCGGGATCCTTGAACTTGTATCCCAGCTTCGTCTCGAGTTCTTTGAACTTGCGTGGTCTCAACATGGCGCAAATGACGCTTCGCAGTCACCGCACGAGAGTGAAGAACCTGTTCCAGCGAATGTCAAACGGCCAAGTCCAGGGCGCCCACCAGTGTATCGAGCCTGGGCCGTCGACCTTGGCGGAAAAGAATATGATTTCCGCACGGCCGATGAAATTCTCATAGGGAACGAACCCGACCGCGCTTCGGACCCGGCTGTCCGTCGAATTGTCCCGGTTGTCGCCCATCATGAAGTAATGACCCGGGGGAACCTTGTACACGCCGGTGTTGTCGTATGGTCCGTTCGGATCGCTGTCGAGAACCTGGTATTTCACGCCGTTGGGGAGAGTTTCCTCGAAGACCGGGATGGTCCGTTCGCGGCCGTCCTCCCACGTCGAGAACTCGCCCGCGGCCACCTTGGGAACGCCCTGTCCGTTGATGAACAGTTGCCCGTCCTTCATCTGGATTTCATCGCCCGGAAGCCCGATCACCCGCTTGATGTAATCGGTCGAGTTATCGCGAGGCAATTTGAAGACCGCAACGTCGCCGCGCTTGGGCTCTGCGCCGAATATCCGGCCGGAGAAAAGATCTGGACTGAAGGGAAAGGAAAACTTGCTGTAGCCGTATGAAAGCTTCGAGACGAAGAGGTAGTCGCCGATCAGCAGCGTTTCCTTCATGGAGCCAGATGGAATATTGAAGGGCTGATAGAAAAAAACCCGGACGAACATCGCAATGGCGAGAGCTTCGACGATGATGATGAAAGTTTCAGACCAGCTCGATCTCGACGCCTTCGTAGCAGCGCTCATTCAGGGGTTCCTCTCAGCCGCCGAAGGGCATGGGCGGCGGCTCGATTTCATCAGCGGATCGCTATAGCGATTTTAGCCTAGCGCTGCAACGACGGGCACAAACCTGACTAAAAGGTAAGGAAAACAAAGACCTCACGGCCAATCGTTATTGAAAAAAAATGCGTGGTGAAGCGTTGTTTCAGGGTCGGCCACTGTCAATTCTGTCCTTGCATGCTCTCCGGCACGGCCGAAATAATGACGATGGCTTGGGCCAGCGGATATTCGTCCGTAAGTGTGACATCAATTCGTGCCGCAAAACCCGGCGGCACCAGCCGCGCGAGGTGGCGTGCGGCACCACCTGTTAATGCCAATGTCGGCCGTCCGGATGGCGCATTCACGACGCCGATATCTCTCAGGTAAACCCCGGCGCGAAATCCCGTTCCGAGAGCCTTACTGGCGGCTTCCTTGGCCGCAAAGCGCTTCGCAAATGTGCGGGGCGCATGCGCACGCGAGAATGCCTTGCGCCGTTCCTCCGCCGTAAAGACGCGTTCGAGGAAGCGATCGCCGAATCGCGCCATGGCTTTCTCGATGCGGCGAATGTCACAAAGATCGTTGCCGATGCCGAGGATCATTTTGCGAGCCGCGCGGGAGCACCGATGGTTTCACGCGCCTCGTCCATTAAGACCCGCATTCGGCGGACGGCCATGGGAAGGCCGCCGAAGATCGCTTCACCGATGAGGAAGTGCCCGATATTAAGTTCCACGACCTCAGGTATCGCGGCTATCGGCTTGACCGTGTTGTAGGTCAGCCCATGGCCCGCATGCACTTCAAGTCCGGCCGACGCCGCAGCGAGGGCCGCCTTCCTGTGGCGTTCGAGTTCGCGCGCAACGCCCGGCGCATCGTGTTCCAAGGCGAGATTGCAATAGCGTCCGGTGTGAAGCTCGACGATGTCCGCGCCCACGTCAGCCGCCGCCGCGATGGTCTTGAGATCGGGCTCGATGAAAAGCGAGACACGAATCCCGGCGTCTTGAAGCTTTGCGACAAACGTCTTCAGGCTCTTGGTCGCGCCCAACACGTTGAGGCCTCCCTCGGTCGTGCGTTCCTCCCGGCGCTCCGGCACTAGGCAGCACGCATTTGGGACATGCCGCAGCGCAATCTGCAGCATTTCCTTCGTCGTTGCCATTTCGAGGTTAAGCGGACGCGTCAGTTCGTTCTTCAAGCGCGTGATGTCGGTATCGGAGATATGCCGCCGGTCTTCACGCAGATGCGCGGTGATCCCGTCGGCCCCGCCTTCGATGGCAAGATGCGCCGCGCGCAAAGGATCTGGATGCGTGCCTCCGCGCGCATTCCTGAGGGTCGCGACATGGTCGATATTCACGCCCAACCGCAACGCGCGAACCTGCGCCGCTGCTAGGCTGCCTTCAGAGGCCTTGTGTATAAGCGCCACGTGCTGCTGTCACCGGAGGTTGGAACGCCTTGCCTAATGCGGCCCGGAAAGGTTGCGCACTTCAGCCGACACTACGGTGCCGCTGGAACAGCCGCACCGCACGACGGGTAGGATAGTAGCTGAAGACGGCCGCTATCAAGCCAACGAGAATTCCGCCGACGACCATCGGCTCGATGATGGGCGACAATATATTGAAGACCAGGCTCAACGTATCCGGCGACTGCGCGACGAGCGTCGCTCCGAGCGCATTGGCCGTCTCGGAAAAATGGTCCGTAACGTACCCCGGATCCTGACCGAGGAGCAGTGCGCCTGCGACGTACGATGCACTCCAGATCGCGGGCCAGCTCAGAGGATTGCCGATAAACGTTCCGAGCAGAGCTGCCAGCATGCTGACCCGAAACACAAACGCGACGACAAGAGCCAAGATGGTCTGGACGCCTAGAAACGGCGTGCACGCCATGAAGACACCGATGGCAAAGCCCAACGCCACGGCATGGGGTGTGGCGCGCACCCTCAGCACGCGTCGCCAGAAGTAGCGCGCGCGCGACCAAAGCCGAGCTGCATTCAACGGCAGCCGTTTTGAGCGATTTCCAAGCGCTAACTGCGTTTCGTCCAACATTTCAATCCTAGCGGCCCCGCCCCCTCCGGGAGGCACAACCGGCGCACCATAGCTTACTCGAAAAGCCGTTCCACCTTTGCGACGGACGGCTTCGCCCTAAGCCCCGCAATGATGTGATTTAAATGCACCAAGTCAAAAACCTCGAGCTCGATATGCATCACAGTGAAATCTGCGGCACGCCGAGCCATTTTGATATTGTCGATATTGCCGCCGGTCTCACCAATGACCTTGGCAATCTCGGCAAGTGAGCCCGGAGCGTTAACCGCGGTGACGCTGATTCGCGCCGGAAATCTCTGTGGCCGCTCCGGATCGACGTCCCAAGTCACATCGATCCAGTGTTCCTCCTCGTACTCTTTGAGGCGCGGGGAATGGATTTGAAAAACGCGAATACCCTCACCAGGAGCCATGACACCAATGATCCTGTCGCCAGGAACGGCGCCGCCCGGTTCGAACGCCACCGGCAATTCTTGGCTTGGCCCGCCGATCGACACGGCAGTCATACTGTCGATCTCAGCCGTCCGAAACTTCAGGCTGTTGACCTTGTCGATATTGAACCAGCCGTCTTGCTCTCGCGCACGACCGAAACGGCGCGTCGGCTTATAGCCCTCTCCAAGGGCTTGGCCCTGGGGCAGCATGGCGCGAAGCACGTCCGGAAGCTGCACGTCGTTGCGGCCGACCGCGGCCAGAAGGTCGTCGCCGGTCCTGAACCCGATCTTCGGCGCCGCTGCTCTGACCTTCTCTTCCGAGTAATCAACTTCGATGCCCGCAAGCGTCGATAAGATAAGTTGCCGCCCGAGTTCGATGAAGCGCTTCCGCTCGGCCTCGCGCGCAGCACGACGGATTGCGGAACGGGCGCGACCGGTGACGGCGAACGCTTCCCAAGCCGCCGGCCGGACATGGGCTTTCGACGTCTCAATCACGACTTCATCGCCGTTTCTCAGATGCGTGTCGATTGGGACATGCCGGCCATTGATGTAGGCAGCTACTGCCTCATTGCCGATGTCGGTGTGAACCGCATAAGCGAAGTCGAGCGGCGTGGCGCCCCTGGGCAGGGCGATAAGCCTGCCCTTTGGCGTGAAGCAAAAGACCTGGTCGTGAAATAACTCGAGCTTCGTGTGTTCGAGAAATTCCTCCGGGTTGGCTGCCTCGAGAAGCGAAGATATCATCGCTCTAAGACGACCGTAGGGACTATCGTCCCCGTCATCCTCCGCCGGTGGGATCTCGTGCGCGGTTACAAGCCCTTGCTGGAGATCCTTGTATAGCGCATGGGCAGCAACTCCGTACTCCGCAATATGCTGCATCTCGTAGGTGCGGATTTGAAGTTCGACCCGCTGATGACGAGGACCGTAAACGGTGGTGTGAATCGACTGATAATTGTTCCGCTTCGGCGCCGATATGTAATCTTTGAAACGGCCGGGCACGGTGCCCCAAGTCGTATGCACGATGCCGAGAACCCGATAACAATCTTCTATCGAGTTCACGACAACGCGGAAGGCATAAATGTCCGACAGCTGTTCGAGGCTGATCTGCTTGTGCTCCATCTTGCTCCAGATGGAATAGGCCTTCTTCTCCCGTCCAAACGTTTCGGCTTTGATGCCGGCCTCGGCGCACTTGCGCGCGATGGCCTGACGAATCTCCTCGACCAGCCCACCATTGCGCGCGCGCATGTCCGTGAGCTTTTCAGTAAGCGCTTCATAGGCTTCAGGATGAAGCCAGCGAAAAGCGTGATCCTCAAGCTCGTCGCGAAGCGCCTGCATTCCCATCATCCCCGCGAGCGGGGCATAAATCTCGAGGGTTTCTTCGGAGTTGCGCCGCCGGCTCTCAAGCTTCATGTGCTCGAGTGTACGCATGTTGTGAAGACGATCCG
>JBEVLH010000026.1:0-3946 GCA_040509255.1 Hyphomicrobium sp.
AGGTGATCGCTGCAGTTAGCTTTCAATCATCTCACGGATCTTTTTAGCCAACACGTCCATCGCAAACGGTTTGGCGATGACTTGCATGCCCTTTTCAAGCTGTCCATTGCCGATCACCGCATTTTCCGCATAACCCGTCACAAACAGAACTTTTAAATCCGGCCGTAAAACGCGTGCTGCATCCGCCACCTGGCGGCCATTCATCCCACCCGGAAGACCGACGTCGGTAATCAAAAGATCTATCTTTGAAGCGGATTGAAGAACACGCAGCCCCGCCGGGCCATCAGAGGCCTCGATCGCCGCGTAGCCAGCATCTTCCAGCACTTCCGCGATCAGCATCCGTATGGTCGGCTCATCATCAATTACCATGACAACTTCGCCGTCCCCTGTGTGCTCGATGGCGTTGTTCAAATTCGCTGCCTCGGTGCTTTCAGTGTCATCATCGTGTCGGGGAAGATAGAGGCACATGGTCGTGCCCCGGCCGACCTCCGAGTACACGCGAATCTGGCCACCCGATTGCCGGGCAAATCCATAAATCATTGACAGCCCAAGGCCGGTGCCCTCGCCGAGAGGTTTGGTCGTGAAAAACGGATCGAAAATTCGCGCGACGATGTCGGGCGTCATGCCAGTCCCGGTATCGGTTACGCAGAGCGAAACGTATTGCCCCGGTGGGAGATCACGTTCCTTAGCCGCCCGATCGTCCAGCCATTTGTTCGCGGTCTCTATGGTCAGCCTTCCACCTTCGGGCATCGCGTCCCGGGCATTGATGCACAAGTTCAGGAGCGCATTCTCGAGCTGATTTTGATCGACCAGCGTTGTCCACAATCCGGCAGCGCCCACCACTTCCATATGGATGCCAGGTCCCACCGTGCGACGAACGAGCTCTTCCAAATCGGATATTAAGCGATTGACGTTCGTCGGCTTGGGATCAAGCGTCTGTCTGCGAGAAAAGGCGAGAAGTCGATGCGTCAGGGCGGCTGCTCTCTTGACGGCTCCTTGCGCCGCTGTGATGTAACGATCCACGGTTTCCACTTTGCCTTGCGATAAGCGGGATTTTGTAAGCTCAAGGCTTCCGCTGATGCCGGCGAGAAGATTGTTGAAGTCGTGAGCAAGACCGCCTGTAAGTTGCCCGACAGCTTCCATTTTCTGCGATTGCCGCAACGAGGCCTCGATACGTTCTCGCTCGGTCATCTGCGCGACTAGCTCCGCGTTTGCCAACTGCAATTCGGCGGTGCGAGCTGCCACCAGACCCTCAAGATGCTCCGCCGTTCTTTCGCGGGCCTCAATCAAAGCCTTGATTTCGTACTGACGCTTGCGGGCGCGAAGCGCAACCTCAATCGCGCTCGTCAGATTGATCGGCTGTAGAGGCCTTTCAAGCATGGCGACGTTGCCCAACTTTTCCGCCAGATTCTGCCGCCAGTATTTGATTTTGGGATGATCGAGATGACTGGTGAGAACGATGAAGGGGAGGTCAGACCATGCGGGCTGCTGCGCAATCCACGTTTCAAGCTCGGCGGTATCTGCGTTAAAGACCGCCTCCTCTGTGATGAGCACCGCTGCGGCGCCGATCTTGAGTTCGGCGACAAGCATAGGAAGGTCCACCGCCACTTCCGAATGCAGTCGTGCTTTCGTCAATAATTCGGCGGAGGCCGCCGCATCGCGCCCTATCGGTGCGGTGATCAGAACACGATGCGCATTACGATCATTCCCCGGCATTTTTCTCGTCGGTCAAAAGCGGCTTGCTGTCGCCGGTGTAGATAGGCGTGCCGGAGAACACGCCGCTAAATTCGGTGAGGGGCGGTCCGACAGCAATACCGTTAGACGTCAACTGAAATTCCCGAATGGTATGCTCGTGATTGCCGCTGCGTTTTTTGACGACGGATAAAGCGCGTCGGACCCTGCCCCCATATTCGAAATAGCGCAACATCAGAACTGCATCGCTCAGGTAGCTGATATCGAGGGGGGTCTCCATCGGCCCAACAAGCCCATGCTGGGCTAGGATCAAAATCGAAAGCACCCCTTGCTGACCGAGATAGCTCAACAGCTCATGCATTTGCAGGATCAGAAACCTGCCGTCGGGCATGGCGTTGAGATAGCCATTAAGGCTGTCGATGACGATCATTTTTGCGCCGTCGCGCTCGACGCTGCGGCGGACGTTGGCCGCGAATTCCCCCGGAGAGAGTTCGGCCGGGTCAATTTGCTGAAAGCGCAGGTTGCCAGAGGCCATTGCTTGCTGAAGGCCGAGCCCGATCGTTCGGGCGCGCGCTTCCAGCGTTCCGCGACCCTCGTCGAACGCGTAATACACAACATGTTCGCCGCGATCGGCGGCTGCGATGGCGTAGGTGAGAGCGACTGATGATTTGCCGACACCAGCCGCACCGATCAAGAGCGCGTTGGTTCCCCGCTCCAGACCGCCGCCCAGCAATTTGTCGAGATCGGGATTTCCGCTCGACCTGTATTCTCCCGTGAACGTGGCGTGATGCTCGGCGGCAATCAGGCGGGGAAAAATTTCTAATCCGCCTTTCGTGATCGAAAAGTCGTGAAAGCCTCCGCTGAAAGCGATCCCTCGCATTTTCACTATGCTGAGCCGCCTGCGCTGCGCGCCATAATCGATCGCAAGCTGCTCGAGCAGAACGACGCCATGGCAAATCGAATGAAGTTGGAGATCGGTAGCTCTTGACGTGAGGTCGTCCAGAAGAACGACGGTGCAATGGCGACGACTGAAGAAATGCTTTAGCGCCAGCACCTGCCGCCGGTATCGAAGCGGGTTCTGCGCAAGAAGGCGGAGTTCGGAGAGGCTATCGACGACTATTCGCGCCGGATTCACTTCCTCGATCTTGTCAAATATGAGCTTCGTGGTTTCGCTAAGTTCAATCTCCGCGGGATGCAGGACCGTGAGTTCGCGCTCGGGATCGAGCGTCGTTTCGGGGGGCACCAACTCGAAGACATTCACGCCATCCAATGTCCAGCCATGGCGTTTTGCAACAAGCTCCAGCTCGGCCTCCGTTTCCGAAAGCGCGACATACAAAACAGGCTCGCTCCGACGGACTCCCTCGAAAAGAAACTGCAGTGCCAAGGTGGTTTTACCCGTACCTGGCCGGCCTTCGTAAAGGTACATGCGGTCGCTATCCAAACCGCCCCCGAGAATGTTGTCGAGGCCCTCACTTCCGGTCGAAATTCGTGCCGGATCGCTCGTCGAAATGGCCTCCGATGTGCGAGCCACTGAGGCGTCCTTTCTTTATTATTAGCTGAATTGGCGGGCGTCCGAGGATTTTCGCGCCCACAATAATCCCGGACGTCTGAACGGCAACCCGTACCGTTTGGTTCCTCAGATAAGGCCGTGGGATGAGGCGCAATTAGCAGGGCGCCTCGACCATACCTCCGACCGCTGGGGAGTATTTACGGCACGTCGCCGCCGCTGGAGCGTCTTGTGCGGGCGCACTCGGAGATTTTGCGACGACTGTTGTTTTTTGGAGGTCTTCTTTCGGCGCCGCCGTCGCTCCGGTCGCGATTGCCGGCTTAACTGGTCCGCCGCCAGAATCTGGCTGCTGCGTAGCCTTCGACTTCGCCCTTGCTGCGGCAGCCGCTTGCGCTTGCGCTCGTGATCTTTCTACCGCTTTTGCCTTTAGTGCCCGTTCAGTTTCATAGCTACGTGGCGCTTTTTGCTTATGACGCTGCTCGTTTTGGCAGGATGGGCTTCGCGTGCCGCTCTCGCATCCATAACGTCCCAACAATTCTTTGTCTCTTTCGCTGACTCCGCCACCTGCCCGGGCATTGGCTCGGGCGGATATGGTGTCGGTAAGATCGCTTGCGAGAGCTGCCGGCGTATACGCGGCAACAGCGAGCAAAACGGCAGCGATATATTTCAACACGACCAAAACTCCGTCTTGAAAAGCAGCGGCCATGAGCGGTGCTACTGGCCCTTACGGGTATGCGCCCAACCATG
>JBEVLH010000027.1:0-5143 GCA_040509255.1 Hyphomicrobium sp.
CAGTGCCCTTCGCCGTCGCCAGGAAGTCGCCGATGTCGTTGCCGGCGGTGAATACCCCGCCCGAGCCGGTGATAACGTGTGCGGCAATTGCGCTATCGGAATCGCCGCCTTCGATGGCGTCGGCCAGTGCGCCATACATCGCGCCGGTGAGCGCATTTTTTTTCTCGGGGCGCGCAATGCGAAGCACTTGAACTGCGCCATCGCGTGAGACTGCAATTTCCGACGTCATGCGAACACGGCTCCATGCGCGTCTATCAAAACGGAATCTGCACCGCTTTGAACGGCGTCGGCGAGACTTCGCGTTTCGGTCAGCAGGTTTTCAGTAAAGAACTTGGCGATCGCGACATAGGGCGATGCGGCATCTTTTGCGAGCGCCCCTTTCGCCAAGTAAGCACCGCCGGCGGTGAGGCTCATCAGGCGGAGAAATGGCGTGGCCGAAGCGAGCGCCTTTTCGGGATTTCCAGGAAGCGTCTGCGCCATCCATAATGTCGAGGATTGAAGTGCGCTCAGCGCTTCGGCCAAGCGTTCCGGCATGTGGCCGAACTCGCCGCGCCGTGATGCGCGCACCTTCGCAATGATGGCGCCGATTTCGGAGAGGAACGCCGTGACCGGAGCGCCGCCGTCGAGCGTCAATTTTCGCGTAACGAGGTCGATGGCCTGGATGCCGTTGGTGCCTTCGTAAATCGGTAGAATGCGAGCGTCGCGCAGATATTGTGCTGCGCCGGTTTCCTCGACGAAGCCCATGCCGCCGTGAACCTGCACGCCGAGCGATGCAACTTCGTTCGCGATATCGGTAGAAAACGCTTTTGCCAGTGGCGTCAGGAGCGCGGCGCGATTGCGGGCATTTTTTCGGTCTTGCTCGCTTTCGGCACGGTGGGCGACGTCAAGTTCCCTTGCGGTCGCGTAGCAGATCATTCGGGCGGCGTGAGTAAGCGCCTTCATCGTCAGCAACATACGCTTGACGTCGGGGTGTTCAATGATGGGGCTCATGGCTGTGCCGCCGTTCGCCGCTAAGCTTTTGCCCTGGCGGCGTTCCTTGGCATAGGCGACCGCGCGCTGTGTCGCGTGCTCCGCGATGCCGACGCCTTGCGCGCCGACGCCTAGCCGCGCGGCGTTCATCATCACGAACATACTAGCAAGGCCGCGGTTCTCTTCGCCCACAAGATAGCCGACCGCGCCACCGTTCTCGCCGAACTTCATCACGCACGTCGGGCTCGCCATGATGCCGAGCTTGTGCTCGATACCGGCGCAGACGACGTCGTTGCGTTCGCCGAGTGAGCCGTCGTCGCCCACCAGATATTTCGGTACGAGGAACAACGATATGCCGCGCGTTCCGGGCGGCGCATCGTTCAATCGGGCGAGGACGAGATGGATGATGTTCTCGGCCATATCGTGCTCGCCCCAGGTGATGAAAATCTTCGTCCCTGTGATGCGATACGTCCCGTCTCCGTGCGGAATGGCGCGGGTCGTGAGGGGGCCGAGGTCCGAGCCTGCGTGCGGCTCGGTCAGGTTCATGGTGCCGGTCCAGTCGCCTGCCACCATCTTCGGAAGATATTTCGCCTTCAGTTCATCGCTGCCGCCTGCCTCGATGGCGTGGATGGCGCCTTGCGTCAGCAACGGGCAAAGCCCGAACGACAGGTTCGCGGCATTCCAGATCTCGCCCACAGGCGTTGCAGCAATTTCGGGAAGGCCCTGCCCGCCGTAGGTTTCCGAACAAGGAAGCGTGCTCCATCCGCCCGCGGCAAATGCCCGATAGGCATTGGCGAAGCCTGGAGGGGTCGTCACGTTTCCGTCACGAAGCTTCGAGCCGATCCGGTCGCCTACCGCGTTCAAAGGTGCTAGGACCTCGGCGCCGAAGTGACCCGCCTCCCGGATGACAGCGGTAATCGTTTCGGCGTCGAGCCCCGGATAAAGCGCGGCTGAGCCCAAATCGTTGAGACCTGCCACCGTTTCGAGGGCGAAAACGATGTCATCGATTGGAGCCTGATAGGTCATGGATCGTCTCGTGGCGTCATTGAGTTTGGCACCTGGACACTATGCCGAACGAAAGCGCAAGCAAACCGGATGACACAGCACATGCAGGGCCGGATCGTTCCCGCCAACGCGGAATGGATTGCGGAAGCGGGCCAAATGATCCGGGGCGGCGCGCTGGTCGCGTTTCCGACGGAGACCGTGTATGGCCTCGGCGCCGACGCGACCAACGGCGAGGCTGTTGCGCGCGTCTTCGAGGCGAAGGGGCGGCCGACGTTCAATCCGCTGATCGTTCATGTCGCGAGCCTCGAACAAGCGCTCATCATCGGGACGTTTTCGCCGGCGGCGCGGCGGCTGACCGAGGCGTTCTGGCCGGGGCCGCTGACGCTCGTCGTGCCGCGCATGCCGTCGTCGGACATCAGCGATCTTGTGTCGGCAGGCCTTCCGACGGTCGCGCTCCGATCGCCGGATCATCCGGTTGCGCGCGCGCTTCTGATCGAGGCGCAGCGGCCGCTGGCGGCCCCTTCGGCAAATCTTTCCGGCCACGTGAGCGCAACCCGCGCCGAGCACGTCGCTGCCGACCTCGGCGGCAAAGCAGCTCTGATCCTCGATGGCGGCCCGACTGTGCTCGGGCTTGAATCGACCGTGGTCAGCCTGGTCGGGGATCAGACGGTTCTACTGCGTCCCGGCGCGGTGCCGGCCGAGGCCATCGAAGAGGTCACGGCTGAGCGCCTGCTACGGCACGAGGAGTCACCGGACCGACTGACGTCACCGGGGCAGCTTGCGAGCCACTACGCACCGCGCGCGAGCTTGCGGCTCAACGCGTACGATTGGCGGCCCGATGAAGCGGTGCTGGCGTTCGGCGGCATTGCGGAGCGGCCGGCGCGGGCGTTCATCAATCTGAGCCCGTCGGGCGACCTGATCGAGGCGGCGGCCAATCTCTTCGCGGCTTTGCGGACGCTCGACGCTTCCGGCGCCACATCTATTGCCGCAACGCCTATCCCGCCGTCGGGGATTGGAGAAGCCATCAATGATCGATTGCGCAGAGCTGCCGCGCCCCGCGAAGGGGGATCAGGCTAAAAGCTGCTGACGACGAGGATCACTTTATTGATGACCGGGCCTAGGATCGGGCTTTGCATGACGTAACCGTCGAAGACGTCTTGCATAGACTGGAGATAATGGGTCGAGGCCGGAATTGCCGCCCAGATGGCCACGTACAGCAGCGCGGTCGTCGTGCCATTGACGATCAGGTACCGACGCAACATTCCCCGCCCCCGCAACTTCGTTTACGCTTTATTAAGCAAAGCACGAAGGGCGCGGTGGACTCAAGGATATTGGACTAAATTTGGTGAACGCGGACGGCGCGAGAAGGCAATCAGAAAGCCCACCCGACGTCAGGTTTCCGGTTGACCGACGACTTTGAGACGATGCTGGTCGGCATCGATCTTTGCTTTCGTCGATGGCCAGCTGGCGCTCATCCAATCATCGGTGCCGAACAGCCAATACATGAAGCGATGGCGGCGATGGTATCGCTCGATGATGAAGCGGTTCATCGCGTCCATGTGGTCGTTGAGCGCGCTGAGGGTCTCGGCCGGTAGCGCCGTGTCGCGATCGATGGCCGCTAGACGGTTCATGATGGTCGCGACGTCGGTCGCGGATTCGCTGCGCCACTGATCCATCGACCCTGCAAGGGTGTGCTGGTTGCCGTTGACCTTCAGCAGCGCCTCGTGAACTTCGGTCAGATCCTGAGTATAGGCCTGATGCTTGGCGGCCGCCGTTTCGATCTCGGCGGCGACGGCGCGTTCAACATCGCTGACGCGATCTGTGAGATTGACGAGGAGTTCGGCCAGCGAACCGTGGTTCGCGTCGATCTTTCCCGCCAACCCTTCGATCCTGTCCAATCCGCCGGCGATTACACCTGAGCTGCCGTCGCCCGTCGGCGTCGCGAGCACCTGGCCGATGCCGTCTTCGAGGCGCGAGAGGCGATCGCCGATATCGCTGAAGCCCCGTTGATCGCCGCCGAGTACCGCTTCTTCGATGACATCGAGGCGATCCGCGATCGGCTTCAGATCAAACGCCTGGCGTATGTCGTCGAGGCCGGCGCCACCGGCGACGGAAACGGGCTGGTTTCGAACGGCGGATTCGAGTTCTTGGAGGCGTGTCGAAAGCACCGCCCAAGCGTTCGACATGTCTTGCAGGCGCTGTTCCAGTGAATTTTCGATGCCCTCGAGTTTCGCCACTAGTAACGAGGGCTCGCCGGAAACGACCGTTCCACTCCCATCCCGCAACACGGATTCCAGCGTGCCGATACGATCGAGCAAGACCGCGTGCGTGCGGCCCTGATCGTCTTGATGGGCGAGCGTATCGCGGTTCAAATCCCGCAGCAGACCTGCGATGGCATGTCGCTCGCTCGAAAGGTCATGGCTCATGGCGCGCACGGCCTGCTCCAACGCCTCGATGCGTGAATTTTGGATGCTATCGGTGGCGGTGGCAGGATAATCAGAGCGATAGCTGGTGCGCTGATACTCCTGCGGATAGCGCAACGCGCCCGCCGGATAGCGCTCGCGCGTCAACGGAGGAAGAGGTTCGGCAATGCGCGTCGCAAAGCGCACAAGCAGTTCCGAGGCGCCGAATTCCGATCGCCTGTCGAGCAGAATTTGGAGCAAGTCATCGACGGTCACCGCGGCGTTGCGGCGGGATGCATAACTGACCGCGAGCTTCAAGACTTCTGCCAAATCCTCCGACCGTCGAGGCGAGACGGCGCCGCCGCCGGGAGCGGCCGGAATATCGCCCGCGATGATGGTGGCGGTTTCCCGCTTCAGGCCGACGACCCGAATGCCGTGGGCTTCGAGCGCCGCAGCCGCGGCGTCGATGCGGGTCATGGCGTTTAGTAAATGTTCGATCCGGACCTCACCGGCACGGTGCGCGGATGCGATGTCGTAGGCCTGATTGAAGCAAGCGAGTACCGTCTCGTCGACAAGAACGGGGCCGGCGAGAAACGAGCCACGCTTGCCGTTTCCGATCGGCTCGCTCGGGGGGATTATGTCGGCCGGAGCGGAAACCCAGGTCTGCGGCGTCCTAAGATCGAGATCCTCGCCGTGGTACGCCATGTCACTCTCCCCAACTGTTCCCGGGCGCCTTCAACCACCGCGCCAACGCTCGTAAGGCCCTC
>JBEVLH010000028.1:0-4268 GCA_040509255.1 Hyphomicrobium sp.
TAGCCGCGTGATGAGGCGAGAAGATACCGAAATAGATCGCCAAGCCGATACCGGCGAGAATCGCCAACGCCATCGACACCTTCAATATATTAAACGAGTCTTTCGAGTTTTCGGCGCCAGTCGCTTCTCGGGCGGTTTCGGTGGTGCCGTTTCGGGTTGGGTCGGGGCGGGGCATGATCTTTTCTCCGTGTTTGAGGAGAAGAGCCGCCAGACGCTGCAAGTTCCGGAGCAATGCCTTTCCGAAGTCAGCCTCGTCGCTCAAAAGGACGGGCATGCGTTCGCGAGTGATCGAGGATGTCAGTTCGTTGAGCGCTGTGAATTGCAAAGGTACGTCCTTGCGGCCAAACTTTCACGCTCTCGGGAGCGAGGTGGTGTTCACCTCCATTAAAAAGGCTTCCCGCAATCACGATTTCCGGAAGCTTGAGCGAGCCTGTCCATTGCGACGGCTCTAACGGTATTGCGTCAAAAGCGGATATCGAAATTGTCCCTCCGTAAAGCACATACTGCCTAATTGATGCAGGTCGGAATCCGATCGTGCGCCACAGAGATTTGGGCGCGGCAGCGGCCCAGGGCATGCAAACTGTTCATCCCAGCCGATATGGTTCTGTGGTTCTTGTGTCGCCAGAGGCAACATGGCTGCTTTCTTGTACTCGCAACTCGATTTTATTTTCTTCTTTTACGGGTTGGCATTCGTCCTGCTCGGCGCCGTGTGCTTCGCAATTGTCCGAGCCGGCCAACCAAGGGCCTGGGCGATGCTGGGCCTGTTCGGATTGGTGCATGGGGCAGGCGAATGGTTGGATCTGATCGCGCTGGTCATTGGCGATAACCCTGCATTCGCGGTCATCCGGACCGCGGGCATGGCGGCATCATTCGTATTCCTAATCGAGTTTGCCCGGCTGGTTTCGATCCAGCTCGGATGGAAGACGCCGGGACGATGGATCTACCCTCTCCTCGTTTCGCTAGTTGTCCTTGCCGGGATCGCGGGTGGACCGACCACAGCTAACATCGTCGCGCGATATGCGCTCGGCTTTGTGGGAGCAGCGGCGACGAGCCTCGTGTTCGCCCGGTGCGCCAAAGAGTTTGCCGGAAAGGAACGGCGGTTAGCCATCGCCGTCGCCGTGGCGTTCGCGTTTTATGCTTTCGCCGCCGGCCTCATAACGCCACAGGCTTCCTTCTGGCCGGCCGACGTGTTCAATTATCAGTGGTTCGTCGACAGCACCGGAATTCCCATCCAGCTTGTCCGCGGCTCGCTCGCAGGCTGTGCTGCATATTTGGTGTGGGCCATCTGGGGAGAGAAGCGCATCTCCGATATGGCATCGGAGCGCTACGCGAGGGACGTGCGGAAGCAGTTTGCCCGGACACTCGCGATGATGGCGACGATTCTGGTCTCAGGCTGGGCACTGACCGAATACCTTGGCGTGGTCTACGAGAAGAACGTGGAAGCGTATTCTCGCGGTGACGTCGATTTGCTTACGAGCCGCCTCACGCGAGAAACCGGCATTATAGATGTCATGGTCAAGACCGTCGCAGGTTCTCCCTCCGTGCAGGCGCTCTTCACCGAAGGAAAGTCGCGCAGCGGCGAGCGCATGTTGGACTTGGCCGTTGAGGTCTCGGGGGCCGAGCACGGCGAGATTCTGGACCGCGCGGGAACGGTTGTCGCCACCTCAGGCGCGGAGGCGGTTGCCACGCGGGGACCGCCGGTTTCCACCACCGCTCCCTATTTTCAAAAATCCATCACCGGTGCACCTGGTTATCACCTCGCGTTCGACGCCACGAAGGGAGAGGTCGACTATTACGCGAGCTATCCCATCACCTCCGGTCGCGGAGCGATCCCAGGCGTGGCCGTCCTGAAGAAGTCGCTGAATGCATTTGCAGGGGAACTCCAGGAATACGGTCGCGCGTTTTTCCTGATCGATCCACACGGCATCGTTGCGCTCACAAACCGCCCGGAGATGATGCTCCGGAGCATGTGGCCGTTGTCGGCCGACACCCGATCTGAACTGACCCGGCAGTTCGGGCGGTTGAATGACAAGGCGATGATGGAGCGAGAGGTCGGCGACGCGACATGGACGCTCGTCGACGGCTCGCGCGACTACGTGCGACGCCGTGGTGTCAATCACAGCCAATGGTCGTTGGTCATCTTGAAGCCGACCGAAGAAATTTTCGCGAGCCGGGTGCTGGGGATCGCCATAACCTTTCTGATGACAATTCTGATCCTCGTCTACTTCCAAGGCAGAGAACGCTCGCTTCACGACACTATCCAGATGGATAGGCGTTTGGAACTGCAGGAGCTGGCGAGCAATCTTCGGTTTAGGGCGATCACCGATCCCCTTACCGGCCTCAGCAATCGGCTACGGTTCGATGAGGCCCTAGCACTTGAGACATCGCGGTCGCAGCGCTACGGCACGCCGCTGTCCTTGGTGATATACGACATCGATCACTTTAAGGCGGTCAACGATACCTATGGCCACTTGGCCGGCGACAAAGTGCTGATCAAGCTCTCCGAGTTTGTTGCGACGCGCATCCGGCGATCGGACATCCTCGCCCGTTGGGGTGGCGAGGAATTTGCGATCTTGCTGGCCGAAACCGACGTCCACGAGGCGGTCCAGTTCGCAGATAAATTGAGAGATTCAATAGCTAATCTTGCATTCGACGAGATCGGGTCGGTAACCTGCAGCTTCGGTATCGCCCAGATCGAAAACGGAATGACTCCCGAAGAATTTATCTCGCGAGCCGACGAAGCGCTCTACCGCGCCAAAATAAGCGGACGAAACAGAGTTGAGGTCGATTTGCGGGACGCTGGCCCGAAGTCTCCGACGGAAGCGGCTGCGTAGTAGGCGGGCGTGCCGACATTCCTTCGCAGCGTCGCCCAGTTGTAGGAATTGCTTTTTCTTGGCGACCGGCGTCTTGCTATGGGATGTTTACGAGTGGTGACGAACGGAGCGCGTCCGGCTCGTTGCCCGCGTGCCCTAATCGGGCTTCGTATCTAAGCCGAGATCGAGCTGTCCGTCCGCATCGGATCCAAATTTCGAGACAGCGACGCCGACCAGCCGAATGCCCTTTGAGACGGGATAAACGGATCGCACAAGTGACAGACTAATATCGCGAAGGCGGTCGTGTGTCGCGATGGGCGCCGTTACTGTGCGGCTCCGGGTGATAATCTGAAAATCTGTATATTTGATTTTTACCGTGACTGTCGCACCGAAGCTCTGGTTCTTTTCGCACCAGACCCAGACATCATCGGCCATCTCAAGGACGCCCTCTTCGATTTCGGCTGGAAGAAAGCGGTCCTCGGGAAACGTCGTCTCGGAGCCCGACGATTTTCTCGGCCGGTTCGGCTCGACGGGTCGATCATCCTCGCCGCGCACAATCGCATGATACCACCCGCCGGATTTACCGAAATGCTGCTGGAGGAATTCGAGGGACTGCGCGCGAAGATCGGCACCGGTGTAAATCCCGAGCGAGTTAAGCTTCTCGGCTGTGACAGGCCCTACGCCGTGAAACTTCTTGACTGCTAAGGCTTCAATGAATTCTGCTCCGCGCTGGGGTGGAATGACGAACTGGCCGTTGGGCTTGCGCATATCGGAGGCGAGCTTGGCCAAAAACTTGTTGTAGGAAACGCCCGCTGAAGCCGTGAGGCCGGTCTCGGAGAAGATCCGAGAGCGGATTTCGGTGGCAGTATCGGCAGCCGTGGGCAGGCCACGCAAGTTTTCCGTCACGTCGAGATAGGCCTCGTCGAGAGAGAGCGGTTCAAAAAGCGGCGTATACTCGGCGAAGATTTCTCGAATCTGGCGCGAGACGGCGCGATAGACCTCAAAGCGTGGCGGTACAAAGATGAGATCCGGGCATTGCCGCAGCGCCGTCGTTGAAGCCATCGCCGAGCGCACGCCGAACGCCCGAGCTTCATAGCTCGCGGCTGCAACGACGCCGCGTTTCGCACCATGGCCGACTGCAACGGGCTTGCCGCGCAGATCAGGATTATCTCGTTGCTCGACAGAGGCGTAGAACGCGTCCATGTCGACATGGATAATCTTGCGGATGAGTGTCTCGCCCATATCGAGCACTTAACACATCCACGCTCGGACTGAGAAACCGCGCTCCTCCACTGGTTCTCGGTTGACAGAGTTACGAGGAGCCGGGTCTTGCGATGAGGCGGTGATTGAAAGGTGGCAGGTCAGTCGGGTCAAAAATTCGCTTACGGAAAAAATGAATTCCAGGTTGCCTGAACTCTAGCTCGTGATCCTATTGAAGACCGCATCAAACAGCTC
>JBEVLH010000029.1:0-6465 GCA_040509255.1 Hyphomicrobium sp.
GACCCTCGGCGACGAGGGGGTCTTTTGGACCCCACGCATCGAAGAATTGCAGAAGTTGCTTGCGCGCGGCCTCATCATTCCATTTGCGATCCATCCTGACGAGATCGAGCAGAAGTTCAAGGGCATCTTGCCGGTCGCCTGTCGCCCCAAGGCCGACCGCGAGATCGAGGCGCGCTTGAAAATCCTCGGGGTTATCGGATACGCGCTTTGTCAATTCGGCGAGTTTGCCGCTATCGGCGCCTTTCTCGGCGAGTTCGATGGCCGCCTCGATACCTTTGACGACGGTGAGTTCGCGCTTGTCGGGCGGAACGAGCGCCAGCGTCTGCTTGGCGCGGGCGACGTCGCCGCTTTTCATGTAGCAGGAGGCCAAGCCAGCCAGCGCCTCGGCGTTGGTGCGGTCTTCCTGCAGGACGCTGGCAAAGACCTCGGCCGCACCCTGGAGATCGTCCTGGTCAAGCAGTTCTTCGCCGGCTTTCAAAAGCTCGGTGATGCCGAGTTCGGCATCATCAGCGACGAGACGATCGATGAAGGCCTTGATCGCACTCTCCGGCTGCGCGCCAACAAAGCCATCGACGGGCTGGCCATCGCGGAAGGCGTAGATCGTCGGTAGCGACTGGATCCGCAGCTGCGCCGAAATGGCCTGATTTTCGTCGACGTTGACTTTCACCAGACGGACCTTGCCGCGATAGCCGCGAACGATCTTCTCGATCAACGGGGTCAATTGCTTGCAGGGACCGCACCACGGAGCCCAGAAATCGACGATGACGGGTACGGATTTCGAAATCTCGATGACGTCCGCCTTGAACGTCGCGGTTGTCGCGTCCTTTACGATGTCGGTCGTGCCGGACGGACCGATGTCCGTGCCTTTTGCACCGAATTCCATTGAGCCGATCTCCTACGGTCGAAATTTCAAGATGCGGTCAACACCACGATGCGAGGCTCATGCCCGGTTGTGCGAATGAACCGCAAAAGGTCTTCCCGCGCAATGTTTGTGGTCGCCGTGTTTTCGAGAGGATGACAGTTGACCGTATCATCGCGGGACAGGGCGTCGTCGACCACGATATTCACCCGCTTGCCGGTGTCGTTGACGACGGCAAAAGCCGTTACCGATCCCGGGGTGACCCCCAGCGTCTCCATGAGCAGATCCGGCTTGCCGAAGGAGAAGCGTCCCGCGCCCAGTCGCTTCGACAGGACCTTGAGGTCGATGCGCGTCTCCGCGTTGGCAATCACCAGGAAAAGCGCGCCCTTATCGTCCTTGAGGAACAAATTCTTGGTATGGGCTCCGGGGAGGGGAATTTCGACCGTGTCGCTCTCGGCGACCGTATAGACGGCAGGATGGTCAACGGTCACCGTCTTGATGCCGAGGTCCGCCAAGGTGGAGAGAAGCTGCTGACGCGTCAGGGGCATGGGCCGGGTTACTGTCTCCATGTGCGAGTTGCCGCAAGTGGCCGCGGATATATAATATGAAAAGAGGTTCTTGCCGCCATGACGCAGGCCCTTGCATTGGTTTGGCAGTTGCGCCATAAGGCGGGTCTTCCGCCGCCGCAAGGCGGCGTAAGCATCTGGACATGCGGGTGTAGCTCAGGGGTAGAGCACGACCTTGCCAAGGTCGGGGTCGAGGGTTCGAATCCCTTCGCCCGCTCCAGGCTCTTTTCGGTTTCAGTCATACCCTCCTGAAATCGCATCAATGCGGATCGGCTGCGGGCGTCGAAACGCTGCGACGTAGGCATCGCCTATCACCCGCCCAGATCTCCTTCGGCACGCAATCACATTAGTCGGGAATATCGCGGCGCTGCTGGCATCCGCGGCTGCGCCTAAGCGTTGCCGTATTTCCATCCCAACGCCGACTCGGGGACGACTCTGTCACGCCATGGACACGGAGGATAAATAGCGCGGGCTGGGCTTGAAAGGGTCAACTCTAGTGACACGCTATGTGCAGTATTTCCAAGCCGCGCTGGCTTGCGGGCTCATGGTCGCCCTGATCTTTAGCATTCCGATGCTGATGGCCGCCGCGCCGGTCCATCTCGACATCTCGGTCGGGAGTCCGAACCATCTGCTGGGCATCCATCCCAACGCGGACATTCAGGCTTCGCCGCACGTGATGTAATCAACTGCTAGACATCGCCATGCGCAAAAATGAAACCGGCCCCAAACGGGGCCGGGATCATGAAGACGTCAGTAGTAGCAATAGCCGTAGCGACGATAGTAGTAATAGTCGCAATCGTCATCGTAGGGGCCGTAGCCATAGTAGAAGCCGGGGCCCCAGCCGTATCCGTAATAACCGCCGCGCCAGTGGCGATGGCCTCGCCATCCGCCGTAACCGTGCCGCCCGTAGCCGCCAGCGTAATGACCGCCGCCGAATCGACCACCACGAAAACCGTGGAATCCGCCGCCGTGGAATCCACCGCCGTGAAATCCACCACCATGAAATCCGCCGTGGCCGAAGCCACCGCGCGCCTCAGCACCGGCAGAGAAGCCGATAACGGCAAGCGCCGCCATCGCGCCCGTCAGCGCCTTTTTCCATTTTTCCATTTTTGTGCTCCGTTCGTATCGCGATTTCTGCGACCGCCGACAACAATAACGTGGTGTCATTAAACGCCGTTTCCAACGCATTCCTGCCTTTTTCGCATAGCTGGCAGGCATCTTCGAATGCCTCAATTGCCCGGGGTGCGAACCCAGGCATAACCGGCCGGACGGACGAGTACCCGCTCGCGAGCGATCCCGACGGTTGCCGGATGTGGAATGATTCCGATGGCTGACGGTTGCGCCAAGACGGTCCGTCCGATTACCGCCCGAACCGGCGGTTCGTAAACGCGCACGGCCGACGCAGGTCTCAGCAGAACCGGTGCTGGCGCAATGCCGTAGACGGCTGGCGAAGTGTGGAGGATGTGGCGCGCCGGTCTGACTACGACTTCGCGCACAACCGTTCGCCGACGCAGGCCGACGACAACCTTGCAAAGCCGCTCGCGACCGAAAATGTCCCGGCGTCGTTCCCACACGATGCCGCCGCGGGTCGTAATCGTTTTTTCGACGCGGCGCGTTATGGGCGGCACGATCTCGTACTCGCGAATTGGCGGCGCGACGACAACGCGCTCCATGCGCGTGCCATAAACAGGCGGCCTCACCAACGTGCGCCAACGGCCAGGACGAACCAATACCGGAACAGCGACGTGTGCAACGACTGGCGGCGACGCGATGACTTCGCGCCAAGCTGGATTTACGAGGACAGGGTACGTCCGGGTGGCGTAAGCGGGCGGGACGCGCATACGATCGTAACAGGCGATAGCGTGTCCGCCGCAGCGAGTTTCAAATGCGAAAGCGGCGTTCGCCGCACCGTCGGTCAACGCGAGGGCAAGTCCCACTCCCAACACGATCTTTCGCACTTAGTACCCTCAATGCTCGCGCGGCTACGGCGCTACAACTTTGCGCTGGCCACAATTCTGAATAAGGCTTTAAAATTCGGCGTCGCCGTCAAGTTTCCGACCAGGAGATGCAGTATTTCGGCCACCCCTGCAGGGTACAGGATTTCCCGTTATCCCTGAACTTTCGTCGAACAGCTTGGTAAAGCAATTCGTCCTTGCGCATACCATACGTATTCGCCGCGTCGCTTGAACGTCATCGAAGAAACTCATACCAAGGGCTGCGGCGCCGTTCGCCCCGCACGAAGTGTTCTTCTCGTCCTTCCCTCCCACTCTCCGGCTCTGAAACGAGGACTGCCAGCGCCATGACCGCAACAACAAGATCTCTCGTCGTTCGCCCGCTCGCGTTTTTCGCGATCATCGCCGCGGCTTTCTCGATGGCAGGGTGCGGGATCAACACGATCCCATCGAAGGAGCAGCAAGCAAAGGCCGCGTGGAGCGAAGTGCTCAATCAGTACAAGCGCCGGACCGATCTCATTCCTAACCTAGTCGAGACCGTGAAGGGCTTCGCCGATCAGGAAAAGAGCGTGCTGACGGAAGTCACGAAGGCGCGCGAGCAGACGACCAATATTCAATTGCCGCCAGACATTCTGACCAATCCAGATGCAATGAAGAAATTCCAGGATGCGCAGGCGACGCTTTCGGGCGCGCTCGGGCGTTTGATGGCGGTGGTCGAGCGGTATCCCGATATCAAGTCGGGGCAGAACTTCCTGGCGCTGCAGAGCGAGTTGTCGGGCACAGAGAACCGCATCGCCATAGCGCGCCGCGATTACATCACCGCGGTGCAGTCCTATAACACCGAGCTCAACACATTTCCGGGCCGGCTCTGGAAGATGGCGCTTTATCCGCAGGCGAAGGATCTGGCGACGTTCGACATCTCGCCAGAGGAACAGAAGGTTCCCAAGGTCGATTTCAGCAAGCCTTAACGGCAGGCTATTCAAGCCTTGACGGGAGCCCGTCCAATGGCTGGCGCTTTCAACGCGGCTGAGTCTTCGATCATGCGCGGCGGCATTCGCTCGTTGCCGCGCATGATGCTGGCTGCCATCGCGATCATCTTTGTGTCGTTATCGCATCCTGCCTGCGCCGATCCGGTCTATCCGGACCTTGCCGGGCGGATCACCGATGAGGCCGGACTGCTGACGCCCGCAGAGAAGACCGATATCGAGGGCGATCTGGCTTCCCTCGAGCAGACGTCGACCGATCAACTCGCGGTGGTGACGGTCAAATCGCTGCAAGGCTACTCGATCGAGGACTACGGGATCGGGCTCGCACGCAAGTGGGGGATCGGCCAGAAGGGTAAGGACAACGGCATCCTGCTGATCGTGGCGCCAAACGATCGGAAAGTTCGTATCGAGGTCGGGCGACGGCTGGAGCCGTTCATGACCGACACCATGTCGTCGTTGATAATCCAGAACGCCATTCTTCCGAAGTTTCGCCGCGGCGACTACGCGGGGGGCATCAAAGACGGTGTTCGCGACATCAAGTCGGTGGTGCTGGGCGATGCGGAAGAAGTGAAGCGTCGCGCCGCCGGGCCGCGCAAACCGCAAGATGATCCGACCGTGATGATTCATATCGTCATCTTCCTGCTGATCGTCGCTTTCATCATCTGGGTCAATTATCGCAATGCGCAGGCCATGCGGGCCGGGATGCCCGGTGGTCCGCGTCGGCGCGGCGGCGTCGTCATCATCCCGGGCGGCTCAGGAAACTGGGGCGGTGGGTGGTCCGGCGGGGGCGGCGATAGCGGCGGCGGGTGGTCGGGCGGCGGCGGTGATTTTGGCGGCGGCGGCGGCTCGGGAAGCTGGTAGCTATGACAGTCTCAACGCAAAAAGGCGGCCCTCAACGATGAGCTTCATCAGCGCCAAAGAGGCGGAGCGAGTTTCCGCGGCCATCACGGAAGCCGAGCGCAATACGTCGGGCGAGATCGTTGCGGTCGTCGCTGACCAGAGCAGCCGTTATCAGCATGTTCCGTTCATGTGGGCAGCGCTGCTGGCGCTCGTCATTCCGTGGCCGCTCATTCACTTCACCTGGATGAAGGTGCAGTGGATCTTTCTCATTCAGCTCATCGTGTTCCTCGGGCTGCTGGCGCTCGCTTGGCATCCGAAGGTGCGGATGTCGCTGGTTCCGAGATCGATCCTGCGCGCCAATACGCGTCGGCGCGCGAGCGAGCAGTTTCTGGCGCAGAATCTTCACACGACCACGGGACGCACGGGAGTGCTGATTTTTGTGTCGGTGGCCGAGCAACGCGTCGAGATCATCGCCGACAGCGGTATAGACGCGCTTGTCGAAAAAGGAACCTGGCAGAAAATCGTCGACGATTTCACCGCCGATATCAGCGCGCGGAGACAGGTGGAAGGGTTCGAGCGGGCCATCGCGCGCATCGGCGATCTTCTGGCGCAGCATTTTCCCCCGGGCGCCGTCGACCCCAACGAGCTGCCGGATCATCTAATTGTCTTGCGGACCTGATTGGCTGCGCGGAATTCACGGCGACATTGCAAGGGGGACGGATGTCGAGTCTGGAATTGGGTGCAGGCACGGAACCGGCGGCAACCAGCGCAGACGGCGCGATTGCCCGAGCGCCGCTTCGCGCGCGCGTCTCCTGGATGCTATTCGACTGGTCCGTACAGCCGCACTACACGCTGGTGCAGACCTTTCTGTTCGGGCCCTACTTCGCGAATACGATCGTTCAGAATTCAGTCTGCGGATTGGCCGAGGGTAGCGAGAAGGCGGCCTGTGGGCAGGCTCTGTGGGGCTATGCGGCGGCGGTCGCCGGGTTGCTGATTGCCGTGCTCAGTCCCGTTCTCGGCGCTGCTGCAGACGGGCGGGGATCGCGCAAGCCCTGGATGGCGGTGCTGTCGCTCGTCTTTCTCGCTGCCCTTAGCGCCTTATGGCTCGGTGTTCCCGACGCCGGCATGGCGACGATCCTGATCGTGCTCGCGGGCTTTGTCTTCGCGACGCTGGCGGCCGAATTAATGAGCGTGTTCTCCAACGCGATCATGACCGGGCTGGTGCCGAGGAACGAACTCGGCCGATTATCCGGAACGGGTTG
>JBEVLH010000030.1:0-3303 GCA_040509255.1 Hyphomicrobium sp.
ACGCGGAGATGAAAGCCGTCGAGCCCGCATCGGAACCCAGTGTGACACGTGCCGCGTAAAGCCAGCGACAAGCAAACGTCGACGTCACGGTCGTCGAAAGACGCTCCCAAGCGCAAACCGCGCAGCGCCGCGCTGGTCTCTGGCACGGCAAAAAAGAAATCTCGCCCGGCACCCGCTCCATCGCCGTTGCCACCCGAAATCGCGTCTTGGTTCGCGCGTCGTGGCTGGACTCCACGGCCACATCAGCTTGCGCTGCTCGAAGCTGCTCGCGAACGGCGCTCGACGCTGCTCATCGCTCCGACCGGCGCTGGTAAGACTCTCGCGGGTTTCCTGCCGAGCCTGATCTCCATTCATAACGGCGAGCGCAAAAAGACCGGCGCCGGCCTGTTCACGCTCTACATTTCGCCACTCAAGGCGCTCGCCGCCGACGTCGAGCGCAACCTGACCCATCCGATCGAAGAGATGGGCCTCAAGGTCCGCACTGAAACACGCACCGGCGACACCTCGGTCGCCCGTCGCCAGCGGCAGCGCGTGAAGCCCCCGCATATCTTGCTGACGACGCCGGAGCAGGTCGCTCTTCTCTTGAGCCATCCCGACGCGCCATATCTGTTCGCCGATCTCGACACCATCATCCTCGACGAACTTCACGCGCTGGCGGCGTCAAAGCGCGGCGATCTTCTGGCGCTCGACATCGCGCGCTTGCGCAAGCTCGCGCCCGACATGATGACCATCGGCCTGTCCGCCACCGTCGCGCGCCCAAGCGAGCTGCGCGGCTACCTCGTCGCCCAGACGGAGCCCGAAACTGTCACCCATCTTTCAGGCATCGTCACGGTCAAAGGCGGCGCCAAGCCCATCATCGAAATCCTGGAAGTCGAAAACGAGATCCCGTGGACCGGCCACACCGCCCGCTATGCCATGCGCGAGGTCTATGACGCCGTCCGCCGCCATAAGCTGTCGCTGATTTTCGTCAACACCCGCATGCAGGCCGAGTTTGCGTTTCAGGAACTCTGGCGCATCAACGACGACAGCCTGCCGATCGGCCTGCATCACGGCTCGCTCGACGCCGCCCAGCGCAAGAAGGTCGAGACCGCGATGGCCGAAGGTCGATTGCGCGCCGTCGTCGCGACTTCGACACTCGATCTTGGCATCGACTGGGGCGACGTCGATCTCGTCATCCATCTTGGCGCACCCAAAGGCGCGAGCCGCCTGTTGCAACGGATCGGCCGTTCTAACCATCGCCTCGACGAGCCATCGCAGGCGATCCTCGTTCCCGGCAACCGTTTCGAAGTCCTGGAATGCCGCGCCGCCCAGCAAGCTGCCGAGGCCGGCGATCAGGACGCACAACTGTCGCGCAGCGGTGCCCTCGATGTTCTCGCCCAGCACGTCCTCGGCATGGCCTGCGAAGCGCCCTTCGATCCCGATGCATTGTTCGATGAGATCAGATCCGCGCTTCCCTACGCTGGCCTTTCGCGCAATCAGTTCGACCGCACTGTCGATTTCGTGTCGACCGGCGGCTACGCGCTTCGCAGCTATGAGCGCTTTGCCAAGCTCCGCCCAACCGACGATGGCAAGCTTCGCGTCGCCAACGCCGGCATCGCCCAACAATACCGGCTGAACATCGGGACCATCGTCGACGCTCCGCACCTGAAAGTCCGCCTGATTGCCCGTCGCGGCCTCAAGCGCGCCGCACACGTAGGCGGCCGCGTCCTGGGCGAGGTCGAGGAATATTTCGCCGAGCAACTGACGCCGGGCGACACCTTCGTTTTTTCCGGCCAGGTGCTGCGCTTCGAAGGCATTCGCGATACCGAAGTCTTTGTCACCCGCGCCGCTTCCGAAGACCCGACGGTGCCGAGCTACGACGGCGGCAAGTTTCCGCTCTCAACGCACCTTGCCAAGCGCGTCCGCGATATGCTGTCGGATCCGACCGTGTGGTCGGGACTTCCGAACCCAGTCGCGAACTGGCTCGAGTTGCAGACCGAACGCTCCGTCCTCCCCGCGCCCAATGAAGTCCTGATCGAAACCTTCCCGCGCGGTAACCGCCACTTCCTCGTCGCCTATCCATTCGAGGGCCGTCTCGCCCATCAGACGCTCGGCATGCTGCTGACGCGACGCCTCGACCGCGCCCGCGCTCAACCCGTCGGTTTCGTCGCCAACGACTACGCGCTCGCCGTATGGAGTCACGGCGACATCACGGATCTCATCACCAACGGCCGTCTCTCTCTCGCCGACCTCTTCGACGAAGACATGCTCGGCGACGATCTCGACGCTTGGCTCGCCGAAAGCGCCCTGATGAAGCGCACCTTCCGCCTCGCCGCCGTCATCGCGGGCCTCATCGAGCGCCGCCATCCTGGCAAAATCAAATCCGGACGCCAGGTCACGATCTCGACCGACCTCATCTACGACGTGCTGCGCCGTCACGACCCGAACCACCTGCTTCTCGAAGCCGCCTGGGCCGATGCCGCCACGGGCCTGCTCGACATCAAGCGCCTGGGCACGTTTCTCGCTCGCATAAAAGACCGAATCAGGCACCAGATTCTGGATCGGGTATCCCCACTCGCCGTGCCGGTGCTGCTGGAGATCGGGATCGAGCTGGTTTACGGTCAGGATCGTGACGCGGTGCTACGCGCAGCCGCTGACGAATTGATACGCGAAGCGACGGGGGACGCCGAGCCATGAACATGCTGAAGCCGGAGCGCATCGCTCTTGAAGATTTCGCCGATCAACCCGTCAACATTTGCGGCAAGGCGTTCGTCGCCCACAAGTTCGGTGCGCTCTATTGGCCAGCCGAGCAGGCCCTGATCGTCTCCGACCTCCACCTCGAAAAAGGCTCGGCGTACGCGGCACGCGGCCAGATGCTGCCGCCCTACGATACCCGCGAGACGCTGCGCAAGCTCGCAACCCTCATCGACCGCTACCAGCCGGAAACCGTCATCTCGCTCGGCGACAGCCTGCACGATTCCGACGGCCACGCCCGCATGGATGCCAGCGATCTCGAAAGCCTCCACGTCCTTCAGGAAGATCGCGACTGGATCTGGATCACCGGTAACCACGACCCCAGGATCGATCGCGCGCTCGCGGGCTACGTGACGGAAGAAATCGTCGTTGGCGGCATCGCGCTCCGCCATGAGCCGAGTTCGAGCGCCGCGACGCATGAGATCGCCGGACATTTCCACCCCGCCGCGCGGCTCGTGCTTCACGGCACCTCGCTCCGCCGGCCGTGCTTCGTCGGCAACCGCCTCCGTCTCGTCATGCCCGCGTTCGGCGCCTATGCGGGCGGCCTCAACATTCTCGACCTCGCCTTCG
>JBEVLH010000031.1:0-4203 GCA_040509255.1 Hyphomicrobium sp.
GCCCGAGAAGCGACTGGCGCCGAAAACTCGAAAGACTCGTTTAATATATTGAAGGTGTCGATGGCGTTGGCGATTCTCGCCGGTATCGGCTTGGCGATCTATTTCGGTATCTTCTCGCCTCATCACGCGGCTACATCGAGCACAGGCTAGCTCGAAGCCCCAGTCGCTCGATGGCAGTCAAGGAACGACCGTGCTCCGTACAACGCGCTTCCGCCGCATCCGAATTCGAACCGGTGCTATGGAGAATAGTGCGTGAACACAAAGTCCGAGGACTTTTCAAGTTTTGCGTGACAAGATGAGCACGTTTTTATGAGCGCAACGTTTCGGTTTGGTATGCCGCTCTCGAACTGTCCATATCCCCAGCCGCCGCTCGCGGCATAGCGAGCCGAGTCTTTCGTGCTCACCTGGACGTTGGTCGGTGCCCCTGCGACGAATGATTGGGGCGCCGGAAAGACGGCATCGTTCCTCGGCGACGCCTGATATTGCCACGCAATCCGGACTATAATCGTCCCGTCAGGAAAAGGCCGCGTGTTGTCTCGGAAGGCCTTCACGGCGATGTCGTTTCCCAAGATGGCCCGAATATCGTTGTTTTTGCCGGCCTCGTGCGCGACGCTGATTAGCTTCCAGTCACGATAGCCGTCCGGGAGCGTTACGCCATAGATTGGAGAACCAACGGTGGAAGGATGATCCTGCGCGCCGGCGTCGTTCCAAAGCAAAGCCGTCGTTAAAGTGACACCGACGAGGCCGACCGCGAGCCATAACGAGTTGATCAATTGGATTCCCACCTTCATGCGAGCCTTGCCCCTCTCGATTGCGACCGCGGCGCAGCGGGAATTTTTCTTGCGGGTAATAGGCAGTGACGGCGGCGCAGCGCTTGGCTACTTGCTCTTTGATTCAGAATAAAAGAGGCGCGCCGTTTGCTGTACCCGTCGTGCCCCCGCCTCCTATGCTGCGTAAGAGATCCATTTTTTCAAAGCCCCTTTGCACAACGCGCATCTGCCCGGGTCGAAGCTTCGTGCCAGCGCGAAGTGCTGATAAGGGAACGTTGAGACCTGCTTAACTAGGCAGACGAGACTGCTTTTTTCAAAGCAATAATGATGTCGTCTTCGGTGTAGGGCTTGCGCAGGACAATTGGGTTTCCAACCCCCTCGATTTCTGAGCTGACTGCGCCCGTTGCGAATATGATTTGCAGTTTCGGCTGACGCTTTTTTGCTTCGTGTGCGAGCGCGGTTCCATGCATTCCGGGCAGCGAGAGATCCGTGATGAGGACATCAAATTCTTCCTGCTGCAAAGCGGCGAGCGCCTCATCGCCGTTAGCTGCTTCGGTAACCTCATGTCCCAGGCCCGAGAGTATATCGGAGATGGAAAGACGAATTAAAGCTTCATCCTCAACAAATAAGATCCGAAGCCGGCCCGCTTCGCGGCTTTCGTTCTGAGGAACGGTCTGGATCCGAGCGTACGGGGATTCGCCCGCCTTGGTGCGTCTGCGCTGATGATGATTGGTCAGCACAAGTCGGATTTTTCGAGCAAGCGCTTCGCGCGTGTAGGGTTTGCTCAGAAGCTCCACGCCTTCATCGATGCGACCGCCATGCACGATGGCGTTCTCGGTGTAGCCAGACGTGAAAAGCACTGCGAGGTTAGGCTGACGTTCCTGCGCTTTGCGGGCGAGTTCCGGGCTACGCAATGGCCCTGGCATAACGACATCTGAGAAGAGGAGATCGATCTCGACACCGCTCTCGACGATAGCAAGACCGCTCATCGCATCACGCGCTTTGAGCACGCGGTATCCGAGATCGGACAGCATATCGACGACGGTGCTCCGGACATCATCGTCATCTTCCACGACTAAGATTGTTTCGGTGCCACCGCTCGCAATGCCAGGGTCCGTGATCGTCTCGATATCTTCATTTTCGCGAACACGGGGTAGATACATGCGCACGGTCGTACCCTGTCCGACTTCGCTGTAGATTTTGATATGGCCTCCTGATTGCTTGACGAACCCATAGACCATGCTGAGGCCGAGGCCTGTGCCTTGTCCTTCCGGTTTTGTGGTGAAGAAGGGCTCGAATACCTGATCGATCACGTCTGGCGTCATTCCACAGCCGGTGTCGGTAACGGCGACCATCACATATTGGCCAGCTTGGACTTCGCTATGCTGCGACGCATAATCGTCGTCAAGAGAGGCATTTCCGGCCTCGATCGTCAGCCGTCCGTGCGCATTCATCGCGTCGCGCGCGTTGATCGCGAGATTGAGCAACGCGTTTTCGACCTGGGTGGCGTCGACATGAGTGTTCCAGAGACCGCCGGCAATGACGGTCTCTATCTCAATGCTCTCGCCGAGAGCGCGCCGGAGGAGGTCATCGATACCGCGAATAAGGCGGCCGAGATTGATGACCTTAGGCGCAAGCGGATGCCGTCGCCCGAAGGCCAGCAATTGAGAGGCTAACTTGGAGCCGCGTGCCACGGCGGCGATGGCCGTTTGCAAGCGTTGCTCGGCGCGCAAATTTCCGGCCGTGTCTCGGACCAGCAGCTGAAGGTTGCCGCCGATGATCTGGAGGACATTGTTGAAGTCGTGGGCAACACCGCCTGTGAGTTTGCCGATGGACTCCATTTTCTGAGCTTGCCGGAGCTGCGCTTCCGCCGTGGCTCGCTCCGCGAGGGCCGTGTTGACGCGCTGTTCCAAAACCGCGTTATCTTGCTTGAGGATCTGCTCAGCTTCCTTGCGGTCACTGATATCAATCACTGAGCCGATATACCCGACGAACACGTCGGTATCGGCGAAGCGGGGTGCCGCCGCGCTCAACGCCCATCGGTACGCGCCGTCTTTACGCCGGAGCCGGAACTCCGTGCGGAAAGGAATATGCGCGGCATTCGCTTCAAAAAACGCCTTCCATGTCGTGTCACGATCTTCCGAATGCAGGCAATCCCAGGCTCCGTGCCCCAAGGCCTCTTCCAAGTTCTGGCCCGTGAACTGCAGCCACGCGGGATTGAGATAAGTGACCGAACCCGCTTGATCAGTCATCCACATCATGACTGGCGCGTGCTCAGCCATGTTACGGAAGCGGGACTCGCTCTCGACGATCTCCCTGCTCGCCTCCCGCCGGAACCGCGCCATATCCAGGTTGGCGGTAACGCGGGCTAAAAGCTCGCGAGCGGAAAACGGCTTTGTGAGATAATCGTCGGCGCCAGCCTGCAAGCCCTCAACCTGAGCTTCTTCACCGGCGCGCGCCGAAAGCATGATAACGGGAATATCGCGTAAGGCGGGATCGTCTCTTAGGTACCGGAGCAAACCGAATCCGTCCAACTCCGGCATCATGACGTCGGTGATGACGAGATCAGGCTTATTTGTTCGGATCGCCTCTAACGCCACTCGACCATTGCCGACGGCTGCAACATTCCAGCGCGATCCAAGGATACGCTGCAGATAGGAACGCATATCGGCATTGTCGTCCGCCACCAGAAGAGTCTCGCCGCTTGTCCGGTCTTGGTTGGTGACACCCGATAAGACTTCGGCGCGTTCCACCATGGAACCTTCGGAAGCGGCTTCCGGAAGCCATCGCAAAGCCTCCTCGATGTAGGCTTCCGCTCGCAGGGACGTTGACGCCAGCAAGCGGTCGCCTCCAATGCGATCGGGAGCGAGATGCTGTGTGCCGAAGGGGATCGAGACGGTAAAGCTGGTTCCTAAGTCAACTTCACTCTCGGCGCTGATCGAACCCCCGTGCAGTTTCACAAGTTCCTGCACCAGCGCGAGACCTATGCCCGATCCTTCATAGGACCGGCTCTTCTGTCCCTCGATGCGGTGGAAGCGTTCGAATAGCCGGGGCAATTCGGCGGGAGGAATGCCGCCACCCGTGTCGCGCACGACGAGTTCGGCAAAGGCGCCATCATCCGATTGACGGACGTGGACCGCAATGCCCCCCTCAAGTGTGAACTTGAACGCATTCGAGACGAGATTGAGGACGATCTTCTCCCACATGTTCCGGTCGACATAGACTGGCTCTTTGAGGGGTTCGCATTCTATCGAATAGGAAAGTCCAGCGCGCTCCGTGGCGGATTCGAAATTCGAAGCGAGCTCCGAGGTGAATACCGCAAGGTCCGTCGGCTCGTAGGTGACATCGGCCCGCCCTGCTTCGATCCGCGAAAAATCCAGGAGCGAGTTGACGAGCTTCAGGAGGCGTAAACTGTTTCGATGCGCGGTTTCCA
>JBEVLH010000032.1:0-2934 GCA_040509255.1 Hyphomicrobium sp.
ACCGCGCAAAGCCATCAGACAGTGTGCGCAATTGGCCCAACGCGTCCGCGCTCGCCGGCAACTGGTTCGCAATGTCGTACAGCGCATCGTCGCGCAGCACGCGCCCGCGCGGCACGTCGAGCGATTGCGCCAAGCGCTCGCGCCACGCCGCCAGCTCGATCAGCACGGCCAGCGATTTCCGCCCCTTCACCCGCAGCTTCAACCGCTGCCAGGCGTTCTCGGGCTTTGCGTCGTAGGTCGACGGGCTGGTGAGAACCTGCATTTCTTCCTGTAGCCACGGCGTCCGCTCGGTCTTCTCCAGCGTCTGCTTCAGCCGCACGTAGACGTCGCGCAAATGCGTCACGTCCGCGAGCGCGTAATCGAGCTGCTTGTCCGACAAAGGCCGCCGGCTCCAGTCCGTGAACCGCGAGCTTTTATCGAGATCGACACCCGTCGTCTTCTTGACGAGGTTGACGTAGCTGATGCTGTCGCCGTAGCCGCACACCATGGCAGCCACCTGCGTATCGAACACCGGCGTCGGAACGATCTCCGATTTCAGATAGACGATTTCGATGTCCTGCCGCGCCGCGTGAAAAACCTTCACCGTCGAGAGATCGGCCATCAGCGTGTAGAAGGGGGTGAGATCAAGCCCGGGGCTCAACGGATCGACCACCGCCTCGGCCTCCGGCCCTGCAAGCTGGATCAGACACAGCAGCGGCCAGAACGTCTGCTCGCGCAGAAATTCGGTATCAACAGCAACATATTCGCTTTTCGCCAGCACATCGCAAAGTGCCGACAACTCGGATGTGGTCGTGATCATTCGCATCGGGCAACGCCTATAGCGCATGACTTTCCGCTTGTCGCCATCAGCTTGGTCGCGGATGTGCAGTCTTTTTGGGGGGCTTTGGCCGTATCCGACATTTACCGTTTCCGCCAAAAACGAGCCCCGCGAGTGCGGATGCCGCCGGCGCCGCGCCGCCCGGCCGGTAACCTTGACTTTCAGCCGCCCGCGTGCGCTTTTCCGCGGCGATTTTCACCCACATGACCAAAGGGTTTTCCGGCCATGGCCGAGGCTAAGCTGCATCGTTACCGCTCGCACACGTGTGGCGCGCTTCGCAAGAGCGACGTCGGCGCCAACGTGCGCCTTTCGGGCTGGGTGCACCGCGTGCGCGATCACGGTGGCGTCTTGTTCATCGACTTGCGCGATCATTACGGCCTGACCCAGGTGGTCGCCGATCCGGACAGCCCGGCGTTCAAGATTGCCGAGACACTCCGCTCGGAGTGGGTCGTGCGTATCGACGGCAAGGTGCGCGACCGGCCCGCGGGCACGACCAACGCCGACCTGCCGACCGGCGAGATCGAGCTTTACGCGACCGAAATCGAGGTGCTGTCCGCGGCCAAGGAACTGCCCGTCCCGGTCTTCGGCGAGCCCGACTATCCGGAAGACCTGCGCCTGCAATATCGCTTCCTCGACCTGCGCCGCGAGACGCTGCACGCCATTATCATGAAGCGGCTCGAGATCACGCGCTCGATCCGCCGCCGCATGCACGACGCCGGCTTCAACGAATTCCCGACGCCGATCCTGACCGCGTCGAGCCCTGAAGGCGCGCGCGACTTCCTGGTGCCGAGCCGCATTCATTCGGGCAAGTTCTACGCGCTGCCGCAGGCCCCGCAGCAGTACAAGCAACTTTTGATGGTCTCGGGCTTCGACCGCTATTTCCAGATCGCGCCCTGTTTCCGCGACGAGGATCCGCGCGCCGACCGCCTGCCGGGCGAATTCTATCAGCTCGACGTCGAGATGAGCTTCGTCGAGCAGGACGATGTGTTCGCCACAATGGAACCGGTCATTACCGGCGTGTTCGAGGAATTCTCTCATGGCAAGCCGGTGACGAACGGCTGGCCGCGCATTCCCTACGACACCGCCATCGCCAAGTACGGCTCCGACAAGCCTGACCTCCGCAACCCGATCGAGATGGCCGACGTCACCGACCATTTCCGCGGCTCGGGCTTCAAAGTTTTCGCTGGCATGATCGAGAAGGACCCGAAGGTCCGCATCTGGGCCATCCCTGCGCCGACCGGCGGCAGCCGCGCTTTCTGCGACCGCATGAATTCGTGGGCGCAGGGCGAAGGCCAGCCGGGCCTCGGCTACATCTTCTGGCGTGACGGCGATGACGCCGGCGCCGGCCCCGTCGCAAAAAACATCGGCCCCGAGCGGGCGGTCGCAATCAGGAACCAGCTTGGCTTGAAGGACGGCGACGCCGTCTTCTTCGTCGGCGGCAACCCCGCGAACTTCTACAAGTTCGCCGGGCTCGCGCGCGATCGCGTCGGCCACGAACTGAAATTGATCGACGAAGACCGCTTCGCGCTGGCCTGGATCGTCGACTTCCCGTTCTACGAATGGAACGAGGAAGACAAGAAGATCGACTTCTCCCACAACCCGTTCTCGATGCCGCAAGGCGGCGGCGAGGCGCTCGATGCTGCGACCACCACCGAAGATCGTCTGAAGCTGAAGGCCTACCAGTACGACATCGTCTGCAACGGCTATGAGATCGCCTCAGGCGGCATCCGCAATCATAAGCCGGAAGACATGATCAAGGCTTTCGGCATTGCAGGCCTCGGGCCCGAAGTCGTCGAGCAGCGCTTCGGCGGCCTGTTCCGCGCGTTCCAGTACGGCGCACCGCCGCACGGCGGCATGGCGGCCGGCATCGAACGCATCGTCATGCTGTTGACCGGCGGCAAAACCGTCCGGGAAGTCGCGCTTTTCCCGATGAACCAGCAGGCGGCCGATCTCCTCATGGGCGCGCCGAGCGAGGCCTCACCCAAGCAACTGCGCGAACTCTCCATCCGCGTTGTCGCCCCGGAGAAGAAAGCCTAACCGGCCCACCTCGTCATCTTCGGTCGAGCCCGTCGCAGCTGTGTCTAAGACCGGGGATCCAGCGCAGACCCGCTTCGCCT
>JBEVLH010000033.1:0-2971 GCA_040509255.1 Hyphomicrobium sp.
TGAACACACTCTTTCCCTACACCGACGCTCTTCCGATCTGCCAGCATCACCCCAGGTCGATCGTTGTTGCCAAACACGATAGGGCGCTCCGTCGCGCCTTGGGCGATGACGGTCTGCTTCGCGACGATGCGCCAGAGACGTTGTCGTGGCTCGCCCGAAGCCGGCGCGGCCAAATGGTCGGCGACACGCTCGACAGCGCCGAACGTACCTGAATCATAGGCGCCAAAAATCGTTGTGCGCAGCATCAGACTGACGTTGGGTGACGATGAAAGCTCCGAGATCGCGCTGCTCGCCCACTCCGACCCGCGTAGACCCGCGACGCTTCGCGCGTCACTTAGAAGCCGCCCACCGAAAGCAAAGCTTTCATCAACAAGGATGACTTTGGCACCCGCTCGCGCGGCCGCCAGCGCTGCCATCAGTCCCGCCGGCCCTGATCCGACGACAAGAACATCGCAGAACGCATTGGCCTTTTCGTATGTATCGGGATCGGCGTCGTTGGCGGCGCGACCCAGACCCGCGGCGCGTCGGATCATGGGCTCATACACCTTTTCCCAGAAGGATGCCGGCCACATGAATGTCTTGTAGTAGAAGCCGGCGGAGAACACCGGCGACAGCAGTCCGTTGATCGAGAGCAGATCGATCGAAAGTGATGGAAAGCGGTTCTGGCTCCTCGCTTCGAGGCCCGCATAAAGCTCGGCAACGGTCGCGCGGGTGTTCGGTTCACGCCTCTCACCCGACCGCAACTCAACGAGCGCGTTCGGCTCTTCGGATCCGGCAGTCAGAATTCCGCGGGGGCGATGATATTTGAACGACCGGCCAACCAGGCGAACGCCATTGGCAAGCAACGCCGATGCCAGCGTGTCTCCAGCATATCCCCCGTACGAAACGCCGTCGAAACTGAAATCGAGCGTCTTCGTTCGATCGACGAGGCCGAGACCAGCAATCCGAGATGTTTGGGCCGATTGCGTCATGGCGCGGCGCTCGGAGAAGTTTGCCGCGCCAGAGCGATATCCTGCGCTGACTTCACGTCCGAGATTTCATGTGTGCGCGTATCGCGAGTAACGACCAGCCATGCGTGACAACCGGCGGCGTGATACCACAACTCTTGCATCGGCCCGGCGACGTTGCGGCGCTCATACCCGAAAGCATAAAAGTCATCGGCGGCATTGGCCGACGCCGGATCGGGACGAACAACGCTTGCGTCTCCGAGATAGGAGAATTCCTCGTTGCCGCGCTCGCCGCAATATGGACAGTTGATGCGCATGATGGCTTGCCTTCAGTGCAGGTTGGGCTGATTGCCCATGCCCTTCTCGTCGATCATGTGGCCGGTGCGGAAGCGATCAAGCCGATAGGCTTTCGCAACCTCGTGTGGCTCGTCGCGCGCCAGAAGATGCGCGAAGCACAGCCCAGAGGCGGGCGTTGCCTTGAAGCCGCCGTAGCACCAGCCACCGTTGAAATAGAGCCCGTCGACCGGCGTCCGATCGATGATCGGCGACCCGTCCATGCTCATGTCCATGAGGCCCGCCCAGGATCGCAGCAGCCGCAGGCGACCGATCCGCGGCATCAGCGCCATCCCGCCTTCGAGAACGTCCTCGATGACGGGAAGGTTACCCCGCTGCGCATATGAATTGTATCCGTCGATATCGCCGCCGAACACGAGACCGCCCTTGTCCGATTGGCTGATATAAAAGTGTCCCGCGCCGAACGTGATGACGCCGTCGATGAGCGGCTTGATGCCCTCTGACACGAAGGCTTGCAGCACGTGGCTTTCGATCGGGAGCGTCAATCCGGCGAGCGCTGCCGCCCGCGAAGAGTTACCGGCAACCGCCAAACCGACTTTGGTGGCCCCGATGAAGCCGCGCGTCGTCTCGACGCCGAAAATCTTGCCGTTCTCGATCCGGAAGCCGCTGACTTCCGCATTCTCTATGATGTCGACACCCAGTCGGTCCGCGCCGCGCGCGTATCCCCATGCCACGGCATCATGGCGCACCGTGCCGCCGCGCCGCTGAATGAGTCCGCCTTTAATCGGGAAGCGCGCATTATCGTAGTTGAGCCAAGGGTACATGCCCCGTACGGCGTCGACGTCCAGAAGCTCGGCGTCGACACCATGAAGGTGCATGGCGTTGCCGCGCCGGACATAGGCGTCGCGTTGGGCGTCCGAATGGTAGAGATTGAGAACGCCGCGCTGCGAGACCATGGCGTTGTAATTGAGATCCTGCTCCAGCCCCTCCCAGAGTTTCATGCTCGTCTCGTAGAAGGGGATATTGCCCGGCAACAGATAGTTGGAGCGCACGATCGTCGTATTGCGCCCGACGTTGCCCGATCCGATCCAACCCTTCTCGACGACCGCGACATTGGCGTTGCCATATCTTTTGGCGAGGTAATAAGCCGTCGCAAGCCCGTGGCCGCCGCCGCCGACGATGACGATGTCGTAGGTTTTCTTCGGCGCAGCTTGGCGCCATGCCGGCGTCCATCCCGTCTGGCCGCGGAGCGCTTCACCGAGCACGGAAAATATCGAATAGCGATCAGAGCGAAGCATGGGTCTGCGCGTCGTTTCCACGGCTGGAAATTCCAGGGGATCGGTTAACCTTCCGACGCTTATAGACCCGGCGTGGATTGACGTTAATATAAGAAAAACTTATTCTGTGGCGGTAATGGCGACACGCTCAAATAGACTTCCTTTTGACCTTCACGCCCTTGAAGCTTTTCTAGGCGTTTGCGATGCCCGCTCGATGGCGCTCGCCGCCAAGAAGCTTTCACTCACTCAACCGGCCGTATCTCAAGCGATCGCTGACCTCGAGACGCGAATGGGCGTAAAGCTGTTCGATCGCAGCGTCCGGCCATTGGCGCTGACTCCGGCCGGAGAGATCATGCGCCAGCGAGCGTCCGCGCTCGTCTCGGAAGCCCGTCAACTTGCAACCGTGATCAGCCACACTGCCCGCGGCCGGCTGGCCCTCATTCGCGCCGGCCT
>JBEVLH010000034.1:0-6255 GCA_040509255.1 Hyphomicrobium sp.
GCAACGGCATGCACAAGTACAACAATCAGGACCACGCGATGATGACCTCAATGCTGACGGTCAAGAACATCGCCGCGGGCGAGATGCTTTACGACATCTGGAACGTCAATGAGGACGCCGAATATCACGAAGCCGGCGGCTCTGGCGCCGAGGAAGCGTTGAAGAGCGTTCGCATGGTTCCAAGCAACCTTCGCAAGGCTGGATAATGCCATGACCCTCGCGACACACGAGGAGCTGTCGATCGCGAACGTGCCCTCTGGCAGCCTGCTATCGTTCGGCGGCTCTGCGATAACCCCAATGCGGCTAGTCCCCCAGTTGTCTCGCTATTCCGCGGTGAGCGTCGTGGCGCTGGCAACCGATATCACGATTTATTCTGGGCTCTGTGAGCTCGCTGTGAATGCCATGGCCGCAAGCATTGTCGGCTACGCCGCCGGTATGCTCACGCACTACCTATTGTCATCGATCTTCGTCTTCGACATCGCCCACGCGCAAAAATCAGCCTCCCGGCGTTTCGTCGAGTTTTCGGCGTCTGGACTCCTTGGACTGCTATTGACCGCGACCGTCATTGGCGTGCTAACGCACCACTTTGCCGCACCGCCCATCGTCGCCAAGGCTGTCGCAGTGATTGTCAGCTTTTTTGCGGTTTTCCTGGTTCGCCGCTCGATCGTCTTCGCTCCGAGCGCCCTCGAAAAAGAATCCTCCGGCGCACTCGTTTACTCAAAATCAGGGATCTCCCCCTAACGTCGGAAACAACGAGGCGCACTCGAAAAGACTGGCAGCCCCACGAATAGAATTCCAAGGTTGTGTCGCGTCTGAACCTCCGTACCTCCGGGTGCGGAGGTTCTGCATTTCTGAGCCCTTGAGATCGCCGGCGTTCCGGGCTAGGCACGACGTTCCTGCGGATTGCCCACACCCATGCAAACTTGGCTATTCAAATCAGAGCCGGACGTTTTCTCGTGGAGTGACCTCGTTTCGCGCGGTCCGAAAGGCGAATCGTGGGACGGCGTCCGCAGTTTCCAGGCCCGCAACAATATGCGAGCCATGAAAGTCGGCGATCTCGGATTTTTCTATCACTCGAACGAAGGCAAAGAGGTCGTTGGCATTATGCGGGTCATCGCCTTGGCTCACCCCGAGGCGAAGGACGAAACCGGCAAGTGGGAATGCGTGGACGTCGCAGCGCTCATCCCGGTTCCGAAACCGGTCAGCCTCGACGCCGCCAAGGCCAATCCGAAACTCGCCGGCATGGTCCTCGTCAACAATTCCCGTCTGTCGGTTCAGCCTGTCTCTGCCGATGAATGGAAAGAAGTCTGCAAGATGGGCGGCGTCGACACGAAGAAACTGAAAGGGCTATGACCGGCGGCAAGCTCGATCTTTTCGACCGCCAAGACGCCGAGCGATTCATCATCGAGAATACCAGACCCATCGCTCCGCCCCTGGTGCCTGAAATTACGCTGCGGCTCGCCGAGGAATCCCTCCCGATCTGGCAGAAGACTGAGGACGAACTCGGGGAACTGAACGTGCCGCCGCCCTATTGGGCCTTCGCGTGGGCCGGCGGCCAAGCCGTCAGCCGCTATCTCCTCGACCATCAGCAGCTTTGCCGGGGAAAGCCGATCCTCGACCTCGGCTCGGGCTCCGGAATTTCGGCCATTGCGGCAGCCAAGGCAGGCGCCAGCCATGTGCTCGCAGCCGATATCGACCGACTGGCGCTTGCCGCCTGCACCTTGAATGCCAGCGCGAACGCCGTCGTCCTGGTCACCACCAACGCCGATCTCCTGTCCGCGCCTCCACCTAAAGAAGGTGTCGTAATCGTCGGAGATCTTTTCTACGAGCGCGAGTTGGCCGACCGCGTGATCCGCTTTATCGACGGCGCCAAGGATGGCGGCTGCACGGTCTACATCGGCGACCCTCGCCGTAGCTACTTCCCGGAGGGGCGATTTACCGCCCTTGCCGAATACCAGGTCCCGGTAACGCGCGAACTCGAAGATTTCGAGATCAAGCGCACGACGGTCTGGCTCGCCTGACCGGCTCATCTCGCACCGCGGGATTGATCTTGGTCATCGCGGCCTCAGATCGCGAAACCTCACCATCGGGGAGTTGTGGGGCGGCATCGGCCGCAGCATAATAGGGAGAAATGGCCGCGGTTGAGACGGCCACGTGGAGAGGTGCGCTCGATGTCCGACAAAGTTTACGCCGTCCCCCCTCAGTGGGCGGAACGGGCATATGTTGATGCCAATTCTTACGATGACATGTATCGCCAGTCGGTGAGCGACCCGGAAACGTTTTGGTCGAACGCCGGCAAACGGCTCGACTGGATCAAGCCCTACACCCGCGCCAAGAACGCGAGCTTCACTCCCGGCAACGTCGATATCCGCTGGTTTGAGGACGGAACGCTGAACGTTTCCGCGAATTGCATCGACCGCCATGTCGAAAAGCGCGGCGACAAGGTCGCCATCATCTGGGAAGGCGATAATCCGAACGAAAGCGAGCTGATCACCTATCGCCAGCTTCACGAGCGCGTGCAGCGCTTCGCCAATGTTCTAAAGAAGCACGGCGTCAAGAAGGGCGACCGTGTAACGCTCTACCTGCCGATGATCCCCGAAGCCGCTTATGCCATGCTGGCCTGCACGCGCATCGGTGCAATCCATTCGATCGTCTTCGGGGGCTTTTCGCCCGACAGCCTGCAGAACCGCATCGAGGACGCGGATTCAAAGTTCATCATAACTGCCGACGAAGGTCTGCGCGGCGGCAAGCCGGTAGCTCTGAAAAAGAACGCCGACGCAGCGCTCGCCAAATGCAAGGGCGACGAGAAAGTCCTGGTCGTGCGGCGCACCGGAAACCCCGTCCCATGGACGCCCGGCCGCGATTTCTGGCTGCACGAGGAACTTGCAACCGTCCCCGCCGAATGCGCCCCGGAAGAGGTCGGCGCCGAAGATCCGCTTTTCATCCTCTACACATCGGGCTCGACGGGGAAACCTAAGGGCGTTGTGCACACCACCGGTGGCTACCTCGTGTACGCCTCGATGACCCACCAATACGTCTTCGACTACCATGAAGACGATATTTACTGGTGCACGGCCGACGTCGGTTGGGTCACCGGACATAGCTATATCGTCTATGGGCCGCTGGCCAACGGCGCGACCACGCTGATGTTCGAAGGCGTCCCGACCTACCCGTCCGCGTCGCGATTCTGGGACGTCGTGGACAAATGGAAAGTCTCGATCTTCTACACGGCGCCGACGGCCATCCGCTCGCTCATGGGCGCCGGCGATGCGCTCGTCACCCAGACCGACCGTTCTTCTCTGCGCCTCCTCGGGTCGGTCGGCGAACCGATCAATCCCGAAGCCTGGGAATGGTATCATAACGTTGTCGGCGACGGCCGCTGCCCGATCGTCGATACCTGGTGGCAGACTGAAACCGGCGGCATTCTGATCTCTCCGCTGCCGGGCGCAACGGCCTTGAAGCCCGGCTCGGCCACCAAGCCGTTTTTCGGCGTGCGCCCCGCGCTCGTCGATGACAAAGGCAAGCTCCTCGAGGGCGACACCCAGGGCAACCTCGTGATCCTCGACAGCTGGCCGGGACAATCCCGCACCGTCTATCGCGATCACGACCGCTTTGTTCAGACCTACTTTGCCGCCTATCCGGGCACTTATTTCACCGGCGATGGCTGTCGCCGCGATGCTGACGGCTATTATTGGATCACCGGACGGGTCGACGATGTCATCAACGTGTCGGGCCATCGAATGGGAACCGCGGAAGTCGAAAGCGCGCTGGTGTCTCATCCGAAAGTGGCGGAAGCTGCGGTGGTTGGTTACCCCCACGACCTCAAGGGCCAGGGCATCTATTGCTACGTCACGCTCAACTCCGGTGAGAACGGCGACGACGCCTTGAAAAAAGATTTGGTCGCCCACGTTCGCAAGGAAATCGGGCCGATCGCGTCGCCCGATCTCATTCAGTTTTCCCCCGGACTGCCGAAGACGCGCTCGGGAAAGATCATGCGCCGCATCCTGCGCAAAATCGCCGAGGATGATTTCAACAGCCTTGGTGATACGTCGACGCTCGCCGATCCGGCCGTCGTCGATGATCTGATCACCAACCGGCAGAACCGCCGCGCGGCCGGATGATCACGGAGACTGTTCCGGTTGGACGTCCGCATCTCGCGGCGTCCAGGCGGCGGTCGCCGATGCGGGCACGGTCACGTCGTTAACGCCTGCGAGGCGGCTGACGGTCATCGCGACCGTGCCTTTGGCGTCGACCGTAACTGATCGAGATACGCGGTCGATGCCAATGTCCAGCTCCTCGATTGTCCCAACATGACGAGCGAAGGTCACCGCCTTGTCGAATTGAGACATCGCAAGCGTCTTGATCTGATCATCCGACAGCGTGTCGCTATACATGGCGGCTGCAGCGGCGTCTGCCGCGGCCGCGACCGCTGCATCGATGCCCTCGCGCATGTTTGCAACGCGCGCATAATCGACCGCAGCGCCCGCTGCTAGCAGCAGCGCCGCCGTCATCATCACGAAGATCGCGGTGGCTGAATATCGTTCATGGCGTTCGAAAGGTAACGCGACCGAAATACGCCGCTTCAACATGATGTGCCTCCCTGAAACATTCCCCCCTCGGATGCGCGCGGCGATGCAACTTGGGTGCCGGATCCAGAAATTCCGTTCAGAGATGGCCTGTTCGAAGAGACATTTGATGCGGCGGGTGGCAGCTGGGGTACGTCTCAGAAATCCGACGTAATGCCACCCTTTTCCCAATCGCCGAAACGCGTGGGCTCGGGGCCATCGCGGCCGCCGACTTCCGCAGGCTTCTGTGGCGCGTCGTCTTGCTGCTTACGCCGCGCTTCCGCCTCGGCCAAGGCACGGCGCGCTTCGGGCGTCAGATCCCTGCCTAACGAAACCTCGCCTTCGCGATCCTGCCCGCCTGCAACGGTCATCGTGGTCATGTTCCTGCGTCGTCAACGCTACCTTTTTGGCCGCGTCACCTTTATCATTCCCCGGAAATCCATATATACGCGGCTGTAAGGTAAGAAACCAGATTGCGGACGCCGTGTCGCGAGTGACCAGATGCCTATGAATTACGCCAAGACCGCGCTGCTGCTGGCGGCGCTGACCGCGATTTTCCTGGTTCTTGGAGCGCTCGTCGGCGGCAAGTCGGGCCTCGTCTTCGCATTCTTCATCGCGCTGGCGATGAACGCCTTCAGCCTTTGGAAGTCCGATAGCGTCGTCTTGCACATGTTCGGAGCTCAGGAAGTGACCGATGCGACCGCGCCGGAACTCGTCGGCATCGTTCGCGATCTTGCGCACCGTGCTGAGCTGACGATGCCTCGCGTCTATATCATGAACAATCCGCAACCGAATGCCTTCGCGACCGGCCGCAGCCCGTCTCATGCCGCTGTTGCTGCGTCGACCGGCCTTCTCGAAGCTCTTGATCGGCAAGAACTCTCGGGCGTCCTCGCTCATGAGCTTTCCCACATCAAAAACCGCGATACGCTGACGATGGCCGTCGCCGCAACCATCGGCGGCGCTGTTTCGATGTTCGCGCAATACATGCAGTTCGGAATGATCTTCGGCGGTGGCCGCGATAACGACCGTGGCGGCCTCGGCATCATAGGAACGCTCGCTGCCGTCATCGTCGCCCCGATGGCTGCGGGCCTGGTGCAGATGGCGATCAGCCGTTCCCGAGAATATCAGGCGGACCGCATGGGCGCGATGATTTGCGGAAATCCCATTTGGCTCGCATCCGCCCTTCGCAAGATCGATGGCTTGGCGCGCCGAATTCCCAACGAGGAAGCCGAGGCGATCCCGGCGGCCGCTCATATGTTCATCGTCAATCCGCTGAACGGCCACGGCATCGATAATCTGTTCTCGACCCATCCTAACGTCGAAAACCGAATCGCCGCGCTCGAAGCCCTCGCGCGCGAAATGGGCACGAGAGGCAACATCGCACCGTCTGGCACCACAGATACGCCGCCGCGAAGCGCGTCCGGCGAAGTTTGGGTCGGCGGACAAAACCATACCAAGCCCCCGAGCCCCTGGGGCTGATGTGCGAGACCACACAAATTCCCGAGGCTCCGCAGCCCGGCCCACGAGTGCGCGCAACAAGTCTGCTCCAGAAAAAGTGCCCGTCGGTCGTTCCTCTCAAAGCATCGAGGGTCTGAAGGCCCGCGACGTCGCCGTTTCGGCCCTCTTTTCGGTCTTGATCGAACACCGGCCGTTCGACGATTCATTCTCCAAAGCCGCGACGACGCGCAAT
>JBEVLH010000035.1:0-25616 GCA_040509255.1 Hyphomicrobium sp.
ATGGACGTTGCCGAATGGCACGACACCATCGTTTTCCTGCATAAGGTGAAGCCGGGAGCGGCCGACCGTTCCTACGGAATCCAGGTCGCCAAACTCGCGGGCCTGCCGGAACCCGTCGTCGCGCGCGCGCGTCAGGTGCTGGCGCGCCTCGAAAAAGCTGACCGCCGCCCGCGCCTAGGAGACGAAAGTATTGATGACTTGCCGCTATTCTCCGCCGTGCGTCCCAAGGGAGAATCGGGGAGCGCGTCGCCATCAGCCGTTGAAAAGCTTCTCCTTGCCATGCATCCTGACGATCTGTCGCCGAAGGCGGCCCTCGAAAAACTCTACGAGCTCAAGGCTCTGGCCGAAACCCTGAAGAAGACGAAGCCTTGACCAACGATACCGCGAACGTCCTCATCCCGCCGCCCTACTTCGACCGGCTCGCTGCCCGCCGTGACCTGACGGCCCATTTCAACGCCAGCAACGCCACGCCTTCGGAAGCCCGGCCGAAAGTGCTGGAAAGCCTCAAAGTGCTGGTCAAAAACGCCCGTGAATCCGCCCGCATGGCGCTCGACGCTGACGGCAACGGGCGACGCTGCGCTGCCGGCCTCAGCCTATTTCAGGACGAACTAATCCGGCTTATCTACGATTATACCGTCACCCATGTTTATCGCGCCACCAACCCGTCTGACGCGGAGCGTATGGCCGTCGTCGCGACCGGCGGATATGGCCGCGGGCTCCTCGCGCCAGGATCCGACATCGATCTCCTGTTCCTGCTGCCCTACAAGCAGACCCCGTGGGGCGAGAGCGTCGCCGAATACATGCTCTATCTGCTGTGGGATCTGGGCTTCAAAGTCGGCCATGCCACCCGCACCGTCGAGCAATGTCTGAAACTCGGGCTCGCCGATATCACGATCCGGACCGCGCTGCTCGATTCCCGCTTGATCCTGGGCGACACCCAGCTTTTTGCCGAATTCGAAGACCGCTTTCGCAATGAGGTCGTCGCCGGCACTGCCCGCCAGTTCATCGACGCCAAGATGGCTGAGCGCGACGACCGCACCCGCCGCGCTGGCGAAAGCCGCTATAAAGTCGAACCCAATATCAAGGACGGCAAGGGCGGCCTGCGCGACCTTCACACGCTGCAATGGCTATCGAAATATATCTTCAATCAGGAAGTCGGAGCGGCCGCCGTCGAAGCCGGCATCTTCACGCCGGAAGAAGTGCAGACGTTCCGCCGCTGCGAGGACTTCCTCTGGCGCGTCCGCTGCTTCCTTCATTTCCTGACGGGCCGCGCTGAAGAAGTCCTGTCATTCGAAGTGCAGCCCGCCATGGCCCAAAGCCTCGGCTATACCTCGCGCGAAGGTCTGCGCGCCGTCGAGCGTTTCATGAAGCATTACTTTCTGATCGCCAAGGATGTCGGTGACCTGACGACGATCCTGTGCGGCGCGCTCGAAATGCAGCAGCTCAAGACGTCGCCCGGCTACAAGCGCCTCCTGAACCCGCTGAGCTGGAAGACGCGGCGTGAAGTCCGCGAGAAAACCGATTTCCGCATCGAAAACGATCGCCTCAACGTCGCCGACCCGGACGTCTTCGCCAGGGACCCAGTCAATCTCATCCGCTTCTTTGCCCAAGCCGCGAGCACCGGGGCCTATCTGCACCCCGATGCCATCCGACTGCTCCGCAGCTCACTCCGCCTGATCGACGACAAGCTTCGCCACGACCCGGAAGCCAACGCGATTTTCCTGTCGCTGCTATCCGCGAAAGGCAATCCGGAAGCTTCCCTGCGCCATATGAACGATGCGGGTGTGCTGGGACGTTTCATTCCGGAGTTCGGCCGCATCGTCGCGATGATGCAGTTCAATATGTATCATCACTACACGGTCGACGAGCATCTGCTGCGTACGCTCGGCAATATCGTCGCCATCGAGCGCGGCGACCTCGCCTCGGAACTACCGCTGTCGACGGCGATCTTCTCATCGATCGAGAACCGCCGCGCGCTGCTCGTCGCCGCATTCATTCACGACATCGGCAAAGGCCGCAAGGAAAGCCACTCAATCGTCGGAGCCCGTATCGCGCGCAAGCTTTGCCCGCGTCTTGGCCTGACCGCGGCGGAAACCGAACTCGTCTCCTGGCTGCTGCTCGAACATTTGACCATGAGCAACTTTGCTCACTCGCGCGACATCTCCGATCCCGACACGATCCGCGCCTTCGCCAACATCGTGCAAAGCCCCGAGCGCCTGAAACTTCTGCTGTTATTGACGTGCGCCGACATTCGTGCCGTCGGGCCCGGAGTGTGGAACGGTTGGAAGGGCCAGCTTCTGCGCACGCTCTACCACGAGACCGAACCGCTCGTTGCCGGAGGTCACACGCAGATCCCCCGCGACGAGCGCATCCACAAGGCCCAGACGGCGCTGCGCAACTCTTTGCCCGATTGGCCGGAGAGCGCCGTCGATGACTTTATCGATCGTCACTATCCGAACTACTGGCTGCGCACCGACCTCCCGACCCAGATCGTGCATGCCAACGTCGTCGCCGACGCCATGCGGTCGCGCACCAAGTTCGCGACCAACATCAAGACCGACGCCTTCACGGCGATAACGGAGTTGACGGTTTTCGCGCCCAACCACGCCCGCCTTCTGTCGTTGTTCGCGGGCTCCTGCGCCGCGGCCGGAGCCAACATCGCTGGCGCTCACATTACAACGACGCGCGACGGCTTCGCGCTCGACACCTTCCTGCTCAATCGTGAATTCGACGACGACGAAGACGAGCTTCGCCGCGCCCGTCGCATCGTCGATACCATTCAGCGGCTCCTCAGCGGCAAGGACCGGCTTCCGGCCCTCCTTCAGAAGCGCCGCATTGGCACGCGCGGCGTCGACGCCTTCACGGTCGAGCCTGAGGTTGTGATCAACAACGCGCTCTCCGATCGCCTGACCGTGCTTGAAGTCGCCGGCCGCGACCGCCCCGGCCTCCTCTTCGAGCTGACGTCCGCCCTGTCCGATCTGTCGCTCGATATCGCGTCCGCGCACATCACGACCTTCGGCGAGAAGGCCGTTGACGTCTTCTATGTCACCGATCTCGTCGGCAAGCAGGTCATCAACGAGGCACGCCAGGCAACGTTGCGCACACGTCTGAAGGCCATCCTCGATCCTGCCCGCGCCAAAAGCCCGGCCACTTCCGCCCGCGCCTCGACGCAGTAGGCCTTCTGGCCGTGACTTCGCGGCCACTCCGCACAGAACAGGCCCTCCAGACATCAAAATGCCGGATGTCTACCGCCTGAAGCCGGTCTATGAGGGCCAAATCTGTTGGGACGAAATGCGAACCGGTAATCCGTTCATTCCATGAAGCTTTATAAATCGTTCGCCACCGTCGGCGGCCTGACGCTGCTGAGCCGCGTGTTCGGCTTCATGCGCGACATCCTGATCGCTGCAACGCTCGGATCGGGCTGGGTCGCGGACGCCTTCGTCGTCGCCTTTCGCTTCCCGAACCTGTTTCGCCGTCTGTTCGGCGAAGGCGCCTTCAATTCAGCCTTCGTGCCGATCTTCGCGAAGAAGCTCGAGGGCGACGGTCCAGAAGCGGCGCGGAAGTTCGCCGAAGACGCCATGGCGGGCCTCCTCTTCATTCTGCTGATCGTGACGATCGTCTCGGAACTCGCGATGCCGGTGCTCATGTACGCGCTCGCCCCTGGTTTCGACGTCGTCCCCCAGAAGTTCGAACTCTCCGTGCTGCTGACGCGCATCACGATGCCGTACCTGCTCTGCATGTCGATCGTCGCGCTGATGTCTGGTGCGCTGAACTCCATCGGGCGCTTCGCCGAAAGTGCGTCCGTCTCGATCGTGCTCAACGGCGTGATGATGATCGCGACGCTGATCTCGCTGTGGATCGGCTACAAAGCCGAGCCCGAGGCCGGCGTCATTCAGGCCTGGGGCGTGTTTGCGGCCGGCTTCCTGCAGCTCGCACTATTGATGTGGGGCATGCACCGTGCGGGCATGTGGCTCGGCCTTCGCCGCCCGCGCCTGACGGACGATGTCCGCCATCTCGTCCGTCTTGGCGTGCCGGGCGTTATTTCGGGCGGCGTCACGCAGCTCAACATAGCCATCGGGACGGTCATCGCGTCCCTCCAGCCCGGCGCGGTTTCACATCTCTACTATGCCGACCGCGTCTACGAGTTGCCCCTCGCCATCGTCGGCATTGCCGTCGGTATCGTCCTGCTTCCCGATGTTGCTCGCCAGCTGAGGTCGGGCAATACCGCCGGCGTCATGGACAGCCAAAACCGCTCGCTGGAATTCGCGCTTCTCCTAACGATACCCGCCGCACTCGCACTCGCCGTCATCCCGACGGACATCGTGCGCGTGTTGTTCGAACGCGGCGCCTTTGGACCGCAAGATACCCATGTGACGGCCTCCGTCCTCGCGCTCTTCGCGCTTGGCCTTCCGGCATTCGTGATGATCAAGGTCTTCTCGCCGGCCTATTACGCGCGCGAAGACACCAAAACCCCGATGCGCTACGCGGCGATCAGCTTGACCGCGAACACGATCGGATCCATCGCGTTGTTCTTCCTGCTGCGTCATCTCGGCATGATGCCCCAGCTTGGCATCGCAATCGCGACCGCGCTCGGCGGCTGGCTCAACGCCTATCTTCTATGGTCGACTTTGCGTCGGCGCGGCGATTTCGTTGCCGATGGTAGAATCAAGCGCAATCTGCCGCTGATCATTTTCGCCAGCGTGGCGATGGTGGCCGCTTTGCTGGCGACGAGCCATGTCCTCAGTCCCTATTATTCCCATCACAGCGGCTTCTTTATCAAAGCGTCGATCCTTGCCGCCGAGATGGGCGTCGGCCTCGCCGTATTCGCGATCCTGATCCTGGCGACCGGGGTGATGAGCCTTGGCCAGCTGGGACGGCTGGGCCGCGGTCAACGCTAGGCACGCTCCGCACTTGCGCCGGACGCGCCCGCACGCGATAAGGCCGCCAATTCCACTCAACACGGGTAACGACCCATGAAAATCACGCCGCGCGTTTTCTCCGGCATGCAGCCGACCGGCAGCCTGCATCTCGGCAATTATCTCGGCGCGATGGTCAATTGGATAAAAATGCAGGAGACGCACGAGTGCATCTATTGCGTCGTCGATCTCCACGCCATCACCGTTGCGCAGGATCCTGTTGAACTCAGAAGCGCGATCCGTCAGGTAACGGCCGCCTACATCGCGGCCGGTCTGGATCCGAAGAAAAGCATTCTCTTCAACCAGTCGCAGGTTTCAGCCCATGCTGAACTTGCTTGGGTCTTCAATTGCGTCGCCCGCCTCGGTTGGCTGAGCCGCATGACCCAGTTCAAGGAGAAAGCTGGCAAGGACCGCGAGCAGGCCTCCGTCGGTCTCTACGCCTATCCGAATCTCATGGCCGCCGACATTCTCGCGTATCGCGCCACCCACGTGCCGGTCGGCGAAGACCAGAAGCAGCACTTGGAACTCGCTCGCGACATCGCCCAGAAGTTCAACAACGACTTCTCGTCGTCGATCGTCGCCGAAGGCTTCGCCGACGGCATCTTCTTCCCGCAGCCCGAACCCGTCATCACCGGCTCGTCGACGCGCGTGATGAGCCTGCGTGACGGCACCAAGAAGATGTCGAAATCCGATCCCTCCGATCTCTCGCGCATCAACATGACCGACGACGCCGATACGATCGCGAAAAAAATTCAGAAGGCGAAAACTGACCCCGAGCCGCTGCCGAGCGATGAAAAAGGGTTCGAAGGACGCCCCGAAGCCGAAAATCTGATCGGCATTTACGCGACCCTCGTCGATAAGCCTGTCGATGCTGTTCTGTCGGAATTCGGCGGCCAGCAGTTCTCGGCATTCAAGAAGGTCCTGGCCGATGCATTGGTCGCCCGCATCGAGCCGATCACGAAAGAGATCAAGCGGCTTTCTGCCGATCCCGCAGAAATCGATCGCATCCTCGGCGACGGCTCGGCCCGCGCCCGCGACATCGCCTCCCCGATCATGGACAAGGTGAAGGACATCGTGGGCTTCATCCGCAGCTGATCCAAGCCCAGAGTTGCATGTAACGGGCGTTCGCGGCCATTGCAGACGCAGACGCGGAATGGCAGCATCTCGCCCATGAAACCGCGCCGCTCATTCGAAGAAGGCCATCGCCGTAAGTTCCTGATCGTCGTCGACGACAGCCAGGAGGTCGAGAGCGCGCTCTATTACGCAGCGAGCCGTGTCCAGCGCTCCTCGGGCCTCATTGTCATGCTCTACGTCATCGAGCCGAGCGAGCTTCAGGCCTGGGCTGGTGTCCGACAGGTCCAGATCGACGAAGAAACGACGAAAGCCAAAGCGATGTTTCGCCTCTTTCGCCGCAAGCTCACCCACGCCGGGTTTGAGACTGTCGAAGCCGAAGACGTCATCCGCGAGGGCCGGACACCCGAAGTGGTCAATAAGCTGATCGCCGAGGATGAAGACATCGCCATCCTGGTCCTTGGCGCTTCCAATGACAGCAAGGGACCGGGGCCACTGGTCGTATCGCTGGCCGCGGGCCGGGCCACTGGCGGATTCGCCGTACCCGTAACGGTCGTGCCCGGCCAACTTTCCCTCGCGGAAATAAAGGCACTGGCATAGATTGACGTGCAAATTGGCCTCGGGGCCGCCACCTCGACAGGGCCGGATGGCATTACTATGTTAGAAGCCTTCTAATCACCCCCGCAGGCAGTGCGGTGCATCGAAGACGAAGTGAGGCAGCATGTTCATCCAGACCGAAGCTACGCCCAATCCGGCGACGCTGAAGTTCATCCCGGGCCGCGACGTCCTCGCGGATGGCACCGCGGATTTCCGAACGAAAGATGACGCCGTCACGTCGCCGCTCGCGACGCGGCTCTTCGCGATCGACGGCGTCGACGGGGTGTTTCTCGGTTCGGATTTCATCTCGGTCACCAAGGGCGACATCGAATGGCAGCACCTGAAGCCGATGATCCTCGGCGCCATCATGGAGCATTACATGTCGGGCGCCCCGGCGACCGATGACGAAGACGCCAACGACAGCGCGGCCGAGAGCTACGATCCGGAAGACGAATCGACCGTCGCGACCATCAAGGAGTTGCTGGAAACGCGTGTTCGGCCAGCGGTGGCGCAGGACGGGGGCGACATCACCTTCTCGGGCTTCCGCGACGGTGTGGTCTATCTTCACATGCGAGGCGCCTGCTCCGGCTGCCCCAGCTCGACGGCGACCCTAAGGAACGGCATCGAAAATCTTCTGAAGCACTTCTGTCCGGAAGTGCAGGCTGTCCAGGCGGCTTAATACGATCATACTCACTTTCGGAACCCCGCTTCGGCGGGGTTCTTCGTTTCTGGGACTGCAGGAGAAAAAATGTCTGACGCGCTCGATACCGCCGCCCTCGACCAACTATTTGACAAGGCCCACACGCATTCCAAATGGCAGGCGCGCGAAGTCCCCGATATCCTCCTGCGTCAGATCGTCGAACATATGAAATGGGCCCCGACGAGCGCCAATTGCTCTCCCGCCCGAATAGTCTTCGTTAAATCACCGGAAGCGAAAGCCCGCCTGAAGCCGTGTCTGAGCGCGGGCAACGCCGAGAAGACCATGGCCGCACCCGCGACCGCCATCATCGCCTACGATCTGAATTTCTTCGAATATCTGCCGCGGCTCTATCCGGCCGCCGACGCCAAAAGCTGGTTTGCCGGCAAAAAGCAACACGCCGACACCACGGCTTTCCGGAATGGCAGTCTCCAGGGCGGTTATTTCATTCTGGCGGCCCGGGCATTGGGGCTCGATTGCGGCCCGATGTCCGGATTCGAGAATAACGCCGTGGACGCCGAATTTTTCGCCGGCACCGAGATAAAATCGAATTTCCTCTGCAATTTGGGCTACGGCGATCCCGAAGGCATTCGTCCGCGTTCCCCGCGATTTAGCTTCGACGAAATGGCTTCAATCGTATAAAACCTCCGTCAGTAATGAATATTCTTTCGCTCGATACCTGTTTCGATGCCTGCTCGGTTGCGGCGGGCCGGGGGCTGCGATCGCTCACCCCCGGCATTTCGTTCGCATTTGAACCCATGCAGACGGGTCATTTCGAGCGATTGGTCCCAATGATCGAGACGGTCATGGCCGAGGCGGGCCTCGGATTTGAAGCGCTCGACCGCATCGCAGTGCCGTTTGGCCCCGGCACGTTCACCGGCACTCGCATTTGCGTTTCAGCCGCACGTGCCCTGGCGCTCGCAACGAGCGCTCAATTCGTCGCGATTTCGAGCCTGAAGTTGATGGCGATGAGCGCGAGGATCCCGGCAGCGCCCACGCCCCGCATCGCGATTGCCACCGACGCCCGCCGCGACGAAGTCTATCTCGAAATATTCGACCGCTACTCGCTTGAGAGCCTTGCTGGCCCGCATTGCCTGACAATCGCCGACGCCGTTCAAAAGCTCGGGTTTGGGCCGATCGTCATTGCAGGCTCAGGCGCCGAAAAGCTCGCGACGGCGGCAAACCGAGCAGGCATTGATGCGTCGGCCATCCTGCCGGATCTGCTGCCCGACGCGCTCGATCTCCTCTTCCCGGCATGCGAGATGCCGGTGACGTCGGTTCTTCACCCGCTCTATCTTCGCCCCCCAGACGCCAAACCGCCCGCACCGAGCCCCCTCGTCGGAGCCGGCGCATGACGAACGTCACGCCGTTTCGGAATGTTAAACATGCCAGCATGCTTTGGGCGGCGCCGGATCGGGCCGAGGAAATCGCAGCCCTGCACGTCAAGCTCTTCAAACCCGCCTGGGACACGGCCGCGATAAAGTCCCTTCTCGAGCATCCAGCCGCAACATCCTTGATAGCGGTCGCGGGAAGCCAGAAGAAATCCGTGATCGCATTTGTGATCGGCCAGCTCGCCGCCGACGAGGCCGAGATCCTCTCGATCGGCGTATCGCCCGACTGGCAGCGCGTCGGCCTCGCGACGGGTCTGCTCGAAGGTCTCACGCGCGCTGCCCGTCGTGGCGGCGCCAAGCGCGTCTTTCTTGAGGTTGCAGACGACAACGTCCCCGGCCTCGCGCTTTACCGGAAACTGGGCTTTGTCGAGGTTGGCCGCCGGAAGCGCTATTATGAGCGACCCGGATCCGCCCCGGTCGACGCCCTGACGCTCGCTCTTGACCTCGCGCCCGACGAGACCCGCTGATCCAAACCGCCGTATGGACGTCAAGCCTTGTCACTGCCTATAAGGCCGCCATACTCGGGCGACGAGGATTCGCCATCAGCCAAAGCTTGATCGTCATGACCGCACCTTCGGCGAGCTCCGAGACACCCATCGAACGGCGATGCGCGGAGTGCGGCCTGAGAATGACGGGCCAGCGGCGCGTCATCGCTCAGGTGCTTTCGTCCGCTACCGACCACCCGGATGTGGAAGAGGTCCATCGCCGCGCCCATGCGATCGACCAGCGGATTTCGCTCTCGACCGTTTACCGGACGCTCAGGCTTTTTTCAGAGAAGGGCATCCTTGAGCGCCACGACTTCGGTCACGGCCGCGGCCGCTATGAGCCGGCCCCGAGAGAGCACCACGATCATCTGGTCGACATCGAGACCGGACGTGTGATCGAGTTTTCGAATTCGGCCATCGAAGCCCTTCAGGAACGGGTGGCCCGCGAGCTTGGCTTCGAGCTTGTCGGCCATCGCCTCGAACTTTACGGCGTCCCTATCGCAAAGAAGAAGCCGTCCGGCCGGAGAGGCTAGCGGAGATGGCATACGGATCGCTCCGCGCCGCTGCCGTTCTGACGAGCTTTGTTGCATTCACCGTGCCGTTGATGCCGGTGCAGGCGCTGCTCTTGAAAGTTTCGCCTAAGACCGCTCGCCGGTTTCCGAACTGGTATCATCGAAATGTCTGCCGCATCCTCGGCGTCACCCTGAAGATCGAAGGCGCAGTTGCCGAAGACAAGCCGGTGCTGCTTGTGTGCAATCACACTTCGTGGCTGGACATCCCTGTGCTTTCGGCGCTTGCGCCGGTGTCGTTCGTCGCCAAGCTCGAAGTCGGCAGCTGGCCATTTGTCTCGGCGCTAGCCCGCCTGCAGCGCTCGGTCTTTGTCGACCGGACGCGAAGGCAGACGACGGGCGATGCTGCGACCGAGATCATGGGCCGCTTGAGGCAAGGCGATACCATCGTACTGTTCGCCGAAGGAACATCGAGCGACGGGAACCGCGTGCTGCCGTTCAAGACGTCGCTTTTCGGAGCGGTCGCCGGCCAAGGCATGGGGCCTATCCCGGATGCCGTCGTGCAGACCGCCGCCGTCGTCTATACCCACCTCCGCGGCGTCCCCATCACCCGCGCCGATCGTCCCCGCATCGGCTGGTATGGCGACATGGAAATGACCTCTCATGCCTGGGGCGTGCTTCAATCGGGCCCGATCACGGTAACGATCAAGGTCAGCCCACCTGTGCCGCTTTCCGAATTCAAGGATCGAAAGGATCTGGCGCTGAAAAGCGAACGGACCGTGCGTTCCGCTGTCATGGGCATCTTGCGCGGCCGCCCCAATGATCCGGCCCTCGTTCCGGTCGAACCGACCCAGGAAATCCGCCGCCGGAAGCTCGCCTCGCCCTCGGTCCGCAGCGAGAAATGGACATGATCGGCCGGTTCTGTGCTATGCGCATGCCCTGAAATCACACTCCCAATCCCTCGTTAGACGGCCGGTAAAGACGTGCAGCGCGCTCCCTCCAAAACCTACTTTCTGAAGACCTTCGGCTGCCAGATGAACGTCTACGACAGCGAGCGTATGACGGAAGCCCTGACGCGCGACGGCTACACGGCCACCGACGACGTCGCGCACGCAGACCTCGTAATCTTGAACACCTGCCACATCCGCGAGAAAGCCGCCGAGAAGGTTTATTCGGATCTCGGCCGCATCCGCGACATGAAGGATGCACGAACGCGCGCGGGCAAGGAAACCCTGATCGCGGTCGCGGGGTGCGTTGCACAGGCCGAAGGTCGCGAAATCACGAGGCGCCAGCCGGCCGTCGATCTCGTCATCGGTCCGCAGAGCTATCATCGCCTTCCCGAACTCATCGCGCGCACCGCAACGACCCGCGAGCGCATCGTCGAGACCGAATTTCCAGGCGACGAAAAATTCGAACACATGAAAACGCCGCGCCGCGTATCGTCGCCATCGGCGTTTCTCACCGTGCAGGAAGGTTGCGATAAGTTCTGCACATTCTGCGTCGTACCCTACACGCGCGGTGCCGAGTTCTCGCGCCCCGCCGCCAAAGTCGAAAGCGAAGCCCGCGAGCTGGCGGCGGCGGGCGCCAAAGAGCTTGTGCTGCTAGGCCAGAACGTCAACGCCTATCACGGCGAAGGTCCGGGCGGACGATCGATAGGTCTCGGGGAATTGATCCGCAGGCTGGCAGGTATCGATGGCATCGAACGCATCCGCTACATGACGAGCCATCCCCGCGACATGGACGATGATCTCATCGCAGCCCACGCCGACGTTCCGCAGCTGATGCCGTTCCTGCACCTGCCGGTCCAATCCGGCTCCGACCGCATGCTCGCCGCCATGAACCGCAAGCACACGGCTGCCGAATACGTCGACCTGATCGCTCGTATCCGATCAGTCCGGCCCGACATCGCGCTCTCCAGCGATTTCATCGTCGGCTTCCCGGGAGAAACCGACCAGGACGCCGAGGACACGCTCGCGCTCGTAAGGACGATCGGTTTTGCTCAGGCCTTTTCGTTCAAGTACAGCCCCCGCGCGGGCACGCCGGCCTCTATGCTCGGCGCCCAGATCCCGGAGGAGGTTATGGTCGAGCGCTTGCAGCGCCTCCACGCCCTTCTCGAAAGCCAACAGGCCGAATTCAACGCCCGCAGCCTCGGCGGCACCGTCCCGGTGCTGTTCGAACGTCGCGGCCGCGAGACAGGTGAATTTGTCGGCCGGACACCCTATCTTCAGCTTGTTCACGCGGCCGCCGATGGCGACTTCGTCGGGCGCACGGCAAATGTCGCAGTGACGGAAACGCGCCGTCTCAGCCTGTCTGGTGTCATCGCTGCAGCATAAAGCGGTTATACTGGTCGCGCGGGCTAGTTGTGCGTTAACCACACCTGGCTGTGCCGAAGCGCTAATCTGCATGCTAACCTTGGATCAACGGTCGATTCGATTTTGAGCTCTACGGGTAGAAAAACCGCAAGCAAAGGAGTGTCAGGATTGGCAGCATTCCGCGGGTCCTCCGCGTCGGCATCTCGGCGGCCTAATAAAGCCGAAGTTGAAGCCGCTCGCGTCGTTGTACCCTTTGAAGACAACCGGCTGCTGACGCAGCTGCTTGGGGAATACGACAGCCACCTGGCCCTGATAGAAGACCGATTGGGCATTGACGCTCACGCCCACGGCAATGTCGTGATCCTGACAGGCCCGTCCGCGGCCTGCGACATCGCCAGAAACGTCCTCGAACGTCTTTACGCCCGCATCCGCAAGGGCGAATCCATCGGTCCCGGCGATATCGACGGACTGATCCGACATACCCGCACCGAAGGCGACTCGACGGACGGACAAGCCCAGATCGCCACGCGCCGCAAGGTCGTCAAGGCCCGCACGCCGACGCAAAGCGAATACATGCGCGCGATCCAGAAGCACGATCTCGTATTTGGTGTCGGTCCCGCCGGTACCGGCAAAACCTACATCGCCGTCGCATTTGCCGCCCATTGTCTTGAGCGCGGCCTTGTCGAGCGCATCATTCTTTCGCGCCCCGCTGTCGAAGCCGGCGAACGGCTCGGCTTTTTGCCCGGGGACATGCGGGACAAGGTCGATCCTTATCTCCGCCCGCTTTATGACGCACTTTACGACGTCCTGCCGCCTGAGAAGGTCGAGCGCGACATCGAAACCGGTGTCGTCGAAGTGGCGCCGCTCGCGTTCATGCGCGGCCGCACGCTGTCCAATGCCTTCGTGATTCTCGACGAAGCACAGAACACCTCCAGTATGCAGATGAAGATGTTTCTGACCCGCATCGGCGAGGGCTCGAAGATGGTGGTGACGGGCGACCCGTCGCAGATCGACCTTCCGCCCGGCACCAAGTCGGGGCTCGTCGAGGCCGTCGAACTCCTTCGCGACGTCGATGACATCTCGACCGTCAAATTCTTCGCGGGTGACATCGTTCGGCGTGACCTCGTCGCCAAGATCGTCGATGCCTACGAAAAACCGAAATAACCCGATGCCGACGTCACAGAAGGCCGCCGTTCCGGCCTTTGAGGTCGAGATCGTTCACGAGGACGGTGAATGGTCGCATCTTGTCGGCCTTGATGCCCTCATCGACACCGCCGCCGGCACGGCCGTTAGGCATATCCAGGGATCCAAAGCCTCGGGTTTCGTATCCGTGGCCCTGTCCTCCGACGCCCACGTCAGTGACCTCAATGGCAAATTCCGCGGCAAGCCTAAGCCCACGAATGTGTTATCTTTTCCGGCTGGAGCTGGCGCGCCCGGAAACCATATCGGCGATATCATCCTGGCGCTCGAAACGGTCGAACGCGAAGCCGCCGACCAGAGCATTCCAGTTGAGCACCATGTGCAGCATTTGGTCGTCCATGGCGTGCTCCATCTGTTAGGTTATGATCACGACACGGCATCGGACGCCGAACAAATGGAAGCCATTGAAATTTCTATACTTTCAAAATTAGGTATCGCAAATCCCTACACGGGCGACCTGGAAACCGGTACAAGGGACTGACCGGGTTTCACCCATGGCCATGACTGACAACACACACACGAAGACCGTAGATACGTTTGCCGACGAAGCCCGACCGTTCGGCTCTCTCGGCTGGCTCCAGGCCCTCGGCGCTAAGCTGGGTTTAGCGGTGCCCCAGAACGTCCGTGACGCGCTCGAAGGCGCGCTCAAGACAGGTGGCGGCGATCACTTCACCGATGCTGAACGCAAGATGCTCGAGCGCCTCCTGCGTTTCGGCTCCAGCCGGGTCGCGGCCCTGATGGTGCCGCGCGCCGACATCACCGCCCTCGACGAGAACGAGCCGATATCGGAGCTGCTCGAAACCTTCAACGAAGCCGGCGTCTCGCGAATCCCGCTTTTCCGCGAAACGCTCGATGACCCGCGCGGCATGATCCACATCAAGGATGTGCTCCGCTGGCTGATGGCGGAAGCGACCGGGCAACCGGTCAAGAGCACGAAGGTCGATCCCGAAGGCGAAGTGTTGCCCTTCAGCACGTTCGACTTGCGCACGGTCGATCTCAGCCGCCCGATCACCAGCGTCAAAATCCGCAGACAGGTCCTTTACGTTCCGCCGTCGATGCCGGCCGTTGATCTCCTCATCCGGATGCAATCGACGCGCATCCACATGGCGCTGGTCGTAGACGAGTACGGCGGCACCGATGGCGTCATCACGATCGAGGACTTGATCGAGCAAGTTGTCGGCAACATCGAGGACGAGCATGACGACGACGACGAAATTAACATCGTCGTCGATCCGAAGCTCGGCATCGTCGCGGTTGCGCGCACGCCGATCGAGGAGCTTGAAAAGCATCTCGGCGTCAAGCTCGTACCCGAAGATGAGGAAACCGAGGTCGATACCATCGGCGGTCTCATCTTCTCGATGCTCGGCCGAGTTCCGGCGCGCGGCGAGCTTATCCGCCACCCGACCGGCGTCGAATTTGAAGTCCTTGATGCCGACCCGCGCCGCGTGAAAAAGCTGAAAATCCACCCCCCGCGTCCGCCCGCGACCAACACCAAGTCGTTGCCCGAAGCGCCGAAGGCGTGATGGACGCCCTAGCGTCAAATCTTCCGCCGCTCGCCCGCGCACGAGCGGCGATCACGTTGCTGTCCGGCTGGCGCCGCGCCTTGCTCGCCGTGGGCGCCGGCGGTCTCTCGGCATTGGCGTTCGCGCCCATGTTCATCACTCCGATCTTTTTCCTGACGCTTCCCGTTTTCATCTGGCTGATCGACGGTAGCGCGAACTGGCGTCGCGCCTTCAGCACCGGCTGGCTGTTTGGCTTTGGCTTCTTTTTCTTCAACCTCTTCTGGGTCGGTGAAGCATTTCTCGTCGAATCCGAGAAGTTCGCCTGGCTGCTGCCATTCGCGATCACGCTTCTGCCCGCCGGCCTCGCTCTCTTCTGGGGCGCCGCCGCTGCGGTTGCGCGGCTGGCATGGAGTAGCGGCATCGCGCGCCTCTTTATTTTTGCCCTCACGCTGTCGGTCGCCGAATGGCTGCGCGGCCACGTCCTGACGGGGTTTCCCTGGGACCTTCCGGGCTACGCGCTGACCTACCCGTTACCCCTGATGCAGAGCGCAGCGCTCTTCGGCGCGTACGGCCTGACCGCGATCGCACTCTTCGTCTTCGCCGCGCCGCTCGTAGTCATCGGCGATGCCGACAGCCGCCCCACACCGCGCCTCATTGTCACTGGAATTTCGCTAGCCCTCGTCCCTATCGCATTGCTTTTCGCCTACGGCACTTGGCGGCTGCAATCGCCGCAAGAGTTCGTCCCCGGCGTCAAGCTTCGGATCGTGCAGCCAAGCGTACCCCAGCGCGAAAAATGGATGGCCGAATACCAGCGCCGCATCTTCGACGATCACATCGCGCTGTCACTCACCGACCCCTCCGGCAACAAGGACTCGCTCGCCGGCATCACGCATGTGATCTGGCCGGAAGCCGCCATGCCGTTCTTCCCGCTCGAAGCGCCCGTGGCTCTCGACATCCTGAAGACGATCATCCCGCCCGGCACCGCACTCATCACGGGCGCTCTGCGGCACGATCCCGTCCTCGCACCCGATGCGCCGATCACGTCCGAAACGCGGGTTCTCAACAGCATCCTGGTCTTGAACAACAGCGCCCAGCCGATTGCGACGTACGACAAGACGCATCTGGTGCCGTTCGGCGAATACATGCCCTTCGAAAAAACCCTGTCGGCTATCGGCATCGAGAAACTGACGCACGGACGCGGCTCGTTCGCGACCGGCCCCGAGCCTCGCCCGTTGATGACAATTCCCGGGCTGCCGCCCGCTCTCGGTCTCGTCTGCTACGAAGCCCTGTTTCCCGGAAACGTGGTTCAGGGCTCTGAGCATCCGGGCGTTCTGATCAACGTGACCAATGACGGCTGGTTCGGCGAAACGACCGGCCCTTATCAGCATTTCCACCAAGCCCGCGTCCGCGCCGTCGAGCAAGGCGCACCGCTTCTCAGAGCCGCCAACAACGGTATCTCGGCCATCGTCGATCCGTTCGGCCGCGTCCTCCAATCGCTCGGTCTCGATGTCCGCGGCAAGATCGACGGAGCGCTACCAAAGGCTATAACGCCTCCAATCTACGCCAGCTTTGGCGACTGGATGCTCGCCGTTATTCTCGCAATTTACGCGTCTTTCGCGTTTCTGCTTCGGAAAAACAGCCGTTAATCAATATCTTGAAGTCACCTTGTCGCGGCCGCGCTCGGACATTGACGCCCGTCGCACGTGCACCTAGGAAGTGCAGAGCCTTTGGCCATGGAACTGCTGGCTGTACGAGTGATGGTGAACGAAATTTCGATCGAAGACGAGACGAGCGAAGATGCTCCCAAGGGATCTCGCCGCGCCAATCCGATGGACGTTCATGTCGGCTCGCGCGTTCGGCTGCGTCGTATGCTCCTCGGCATGAGCCAGGAGAAATTGGGCGAGCATCTCGGCCTGACGTTCCAGCAGGTTCAAAAATACGAAAAGGGCGTCAATCGCATCGGCGCCAGCCGCCTTTTCGATCTCGCCAGAGTGCTGGGAGTTCCGGTCCAGTTTTTCTACGACGAAGCTCCGTCCGGGGCGCAGAGCGCCGGCGCGGCGGTCCCCGGTTTTGCCGAGCAGCCCGACGAAAGCTACGTCGTCGATTTCCTCGGTACCCGGGAAGGCTTGGAGCTGAACAAGGCGTTCGCCCGCATTTCAGATCCCAAGGTGCGCCGATCGATCGTCGATCTCGTACGCTCGCTTGCCGGCGAAGATAACTGACACCCTTTCCGCTTTTGTGACATTGCGCACCGCCTTTTCTCAAAAAGGCGCTAGGTCGCGGCCTGATTCACCGTTGGCCGCGATGCGGTCGCTTGACCCGACCGAACAAGATTGCGACAAACCGGCGCTTTTCAACGTCCCGGCACCGTCGTGATCCGCATTGAAGAGACGGCAAACGCCGGAGCGAAATTCTTACTATGGGGGCCAAAAGTGGCGCGCCAATCATTCTTATTCACGAGTGAGTCCGTCTCGGAAGGCCATCCCGACAAAGTCTGCGATCGTATTTCCGATGAAGTCGTCGACGCTTTCTATCGCGAAGGCGCGAAAGAGGGGCTCGATCCGTGGGGCATTCGCGCCGCCTGTGAAACCCTCGCCACGACCAATCGCGTCGTCATCGCCGGCGAATCGCGCGGACCGAAGGGCGTCACCGTCGCCGCCATCCAGGACCTCACTCGCAAGGCCATCAAGGACATCGGTTACGAGCAGGAAGGCTTCCATTGGGCCAACTGCAATATCGAAGTTCTTCTGCATTCGCAGTCTGCCGACATCGCCGCCGGCGTCGATGCCAGGCAGCCAACCAACCAGGAAGAAGGCGCGGGCGATCAGGGCATAATGTTTGGCTATGCCTGCAACGAAACGCCGGAACTTATGCCGGCGCCGATCTACTACGCGCACAAAATTCTGTTCGATCTCGCTGCCGCCCGCAAAGCCAAAGAGGGTGAAGCCGCCAAACTCGGCCCCGACGCCAAGAGCCAGGTCACCGTTCGCTACGAGAACGGCAAGCCGGTCGGCGTTACTCAGATCGTCGTTTCGCATCAGCACATCGTCGAAGACCTGAGTTCGCGACAGGTGCGCGATATCATCGAGCCCTACGTTCGTAAGGCTTTGCCGGATGGCTGGATCGGCAATGATACCGTCTGGCACATCAATCCCACCGGCAAATTCTTCATCGGCGGCCCTGACGGCGACACCGGGCTCACTGGCCGCAAGATCATCGTTGACACTTACGGCGGCGCAGCTCCCCACGGCGGCGGCGCGTTCTCCGGTAAAGACCCGACCAAGGTCGATCGTTCGGCTGCGTACGCTGCCCGATACCTCGCGAAGAACGTCGTCGCGTCTGGCATAGCCGATCGTTGCACGATCCAACTTTCGTACGCCATCGGCGTCGCCAAACCCTTGTCGATCTATGTCGACACTTACGGTACAGCGAAGGTCGATGAAGCCGCCATCGAAAAGGCGCTCGGCGAGGTCATGGATCTGACGCCTCGCGGCATCCGCAATAAGCTCGATCTCAACAAACCGATCTACTCGCGCACGTCGGCTTACGGCCATTTCGGACGTCCGGCCGACAAGGATGGCGGCTTCTCATGGGAGAAGACCGATCTCGCATCCGAGATTGCCAAGGCCGTTGCCTGAGGTCGATCATAGCTAGGCAGACCTTTGAAACGGCTGCGCAGGCAGCCGTTTTCTTTTGATGCGATCCATTCGATGTCCGACGGCGAACAGGAACTGAGATCCTATGGCAGGCGGCGCGGGCGCAAACCGAGTGCCCGCCAGTCAGCGCTCCTTCGCGACGATCTTCCACGCTTTGCATTTGATCCCGCCACTCTGTCCTCAGGCTTCCAAGAAACTTGGCTTGAAATCGGTTTTGGGGGCGGTGAGCACCTGCTTTGGCAGGCCCGGCAGAATCCCGAGGTCGCCCTCATCGGCTGCGAGCCGTTCGAGGATGGCGTCATGAAAGTACTTGCAGCAATCACCGCCGAAGACGTGCAAAACACCCGCATTCACATGGGCGATGCGCGTGAGATCCTGCGATCGATGCCGGCCAATTCGATCGACCGCGCCTTCATCCTGTTTCCCGATCCCTGGCCGAAGCGAAAGCACCGAAAGCGCCGCCTCGTTAATTCTTCCTTGCTTGCGGTTTTGGCCGACATCTTGCGTCCGGGCGCCGAGCTTCGCATCGGAACCGATATCGGCGACTACGCCCGCTCCATGCTTGAGGCTTTTCGGACGGAACCGCGCTTTCGGTGGCAGGCCACAAGCCCCGAAGACTGGCGTGTACGGCCCCCCGATTGGCCGGAAACCCGCTACGAGGCCAAGGCCGTTCGCGAAGGCCGTAAACGCTATTATTTTCGTTTTCTGCGGGCCTGACCGGCGCCATGCCTTGCGCACCCGGCAAAACTCGCCTATTTAGCTGCTATTCCAATAACACGACCTACCGATTAGAGAGTGGACCGCAAGGCCCGCTCCGGACGGACTTTAGGCTTAGGACCGCCATTGCAAGACACGATCGCCAACGTAACGACTGAACTTCCGACAGAGAGCGCCGATACCGAGCGCTTTTTGCGCGAGACCGGTGTTGCGGCCGAAATCGCCGCCATCGTCGAGCCGGTTCTTGGCGATCTTGGCTTCCGTTTGGTCCGCGTGAAAGTTCAGGGCGACGGCCGCGACCGCATTGTTCAGCTGATGGCCGAACGTCCCGACGGCTCGATCACGGTCGACGATTGCGAAGCGATATCGAAGGGCGTGTCTCCCGTTCTGGACGTCTCCGATCCGATTTCGGGCGCCTACCGGCTCGAAGTGTCCTCGCCCGGTATCGATCGCCCGCTTGTCCGTCCGAGCGACTTCGAAGACTGGTCCGGCCATGAAGCCAAGATTGAGCTGAAAGAGCAGATCGACGGGCGCAAACGCTTCAAAGGGGTGCTGGAAGGCTTCGAAGACGGCGAGGTCCGCATCAAGGCCGACACCGGCGAGCACGGCATTCAGCACCTGGGGCTCCCCGTTCATCTGATTTCCGACGCCAAGCTCGTGCTCACCGACGAACTCATTCGCGAAGCGCTGCAACGCGCCAAGGAACGCCATTCAACCCGGCCCGGCGACGGTGCCGAACTCGACGAAGACGACCTGGAGGATTGATCCCATGGCCATGGCTGGCATCAGTGCCAATCGGCTTGAGCTTCTGCAAATCGCAGACGCCGTCGCCCGCGAAAAGACGATCGATAAGAAGATCGTCATCGAGGCGATGGAAGATGCAATTCAGAAGGCCGCGAAGTCGCGCTATGGAGCGGAGAACGATATCCGCTGCGAAATCGACCCGAAGACGGGCGAGGCCAAGCTGACACGCGTGCTCGCCGTCGTCGACGAGGTCGAAAACGATGCGACCCAGATCAACCTGGAAGATGCCAAGAAGCGCAATCCGGATGCCAAGGTCGGCGACATGATCGCTGAGACGCTTCCGCCGCTCGAATTCGGTCGCGTCGCCGCTCAGAACGCCAAACAGGTGATCGTGCAAAAGGTGCGCGAAGCCGAGCGCGATCGCCAGTTCTCCGAATACAAGGATCGCACCAGCGACGTCATCAACGGCACGGTCAAGCGCGTCGAATACGGCAACGTCATCGTCGATCTCGGCCGCGCTGAAGGCATCATCCGTCGCGATGAGATGATCCCGCGCGAAAACGTCCGCCTCGGTGATCGTATTCGCGCCTACATCTATGAAGTCCGCCGCGAGCAGCGCGGCCCACAGATTTTCCTGACGCGCGCCCGCCCTGAATTCATGTCGATGCTGTTCCGCGCCGAGGTTCCTGAAATCTACGACGGTGTCGTGGAGATCAAGTCGGTGGCCCGCGACCCCGGCAGCCGTGCGAAAATCGCCGTCATTTCGAAGGATTCGTCGATTGATCCGGTCGGTGCCTGTGTCGGTATGCGCGGCGCCCGCGTTCAGGCTGTCGTCAACGAGTTGCAGGGTGAGAAGGTCGACATCATCCAGTGGAACCCGGATGCTGCAAGCTTCATCGTCAACGCCCTCGCTCCCGCCGAAGTGACCAAGGTCGTGCTCGACGAAGATTCAAACCGCATTGAAGTCGTCGTTCCGGAATCCCAGCTTTCGCTCGCCATCGGCCGCCGCGGCCAGAACGTGCGACTGGCTTCGCAGCTGACCGGCTGGGACATCGACATCCTCACCGAACAGGAAGAGAGCGAGCGCCGTCAGAAGGAATTCGCGGAGCGCACGCAGCTTCTCATGGATTCGCTCGATGTCGACGAGGTCATCGCTCAGCTTCTGGTCACCGAAGGCTTTGCCACGATAGAGGAAGTTGCCTACGTCGATCTCGCCGAAATCGCGCACATCGAAGGCTTCGACGAAAATACCGCCGAGCAGATTCAGAGCCGCGCCCGCGAATATCTCGAGCAGCAGGAAGCCGAACGCGACAGCAAGCGCCGCGAATTGGGCGTCGCCGACGAACTGGCCGAGATTCCCGGCATGACCACGGCGATGATGGTCGCGCTTGGTGAAAACGGCGTCAAAACCGTCGAAGACTTCGCCGATTGTGCCACCGACGAACTCGTGGGCTGGACCGAACGCAAGAAGGAAAAGGATGCTGAGTCGGTTCGTCACAAAGGCTATCTCGACGGCTTTGAGCTTTCGCGCACCGACGTCGAGAACATGATCATGGCGGCTCGCGTTCAAGCCGGTTGGATCAAGGCCGAAGATCTCGAGAAGCCCGCAGAGGGCGAAGCCGAAGCAGCCGATGCCGACGGCGTCGGCGCCGAGAGCTAACGGAAATGTCCGGGAAGGCGACAGACGCGCGTGATGGCAAAACGGCAGGATCGGCTTGCGCAGGACGACACGGATATGAACTCCGTCGTCGGCCCGGAGCGCCTGTGCGCCGTCACGCGGGAAAATCATCCCGCAAGCGATCTCATTCGCTTCGTCCTATCGCCTGACGGCATCGTCGTCCCGGACCTCGAATCCCGCCTGCCCGGCCGCGGCGTTTGGATAACCTGCGACCGGACGGTTGTTGAAAAGGCCATCGCGACACACGCCTTTTCAAAAAGTCTTAAAGTTAAGGCCGAAGCCCCCCCGGATCTTGCGGATCGGGTTGACGCGCTTATTCTAAAGCGCGTAAGCGGAGCACTCTCGCTCGCCAACAAGGCCGGCTTGGCGGTCGCCGGCTTTGAGAAGGTTTTCGCGGCTCTCGAGAAGGGCACTGTCAGGGCGATCCTGCATGGTGCCGATGCGGCAGCGGATGGCCGCTCGAAAATTGATCGAAAATACAAGGCAATTCAAGCTGACCGGGGCTTGGCGGCAGAAGTCGTAAACGTTCTCACAATCGCGCAAATGAGCTTGGCCATTGGGCGCGGAAGTGTGGTACATGCTGCCCTCACATCCGGAGGACTGTCGGATCGGTTTCTGGCGGAAGCGGAGCGGCTCAGCCGCTACCGGCGTTCCCCGATTGAAGCTGCCCCTGGGGCGGCGGATGATTTTTCTGAACTTTCTAGCTGAAGGCTGAACGGATAACGCATGACGGATTCGAACGACCAGACCGATAAGACCATCCGGGTCGGAGCGCGGAAGCCGCTGTCACTGCAGCGAACGGTCGAGTCTGGCCACGTGCGGCAGAACTTCAGCCACGGCCGCTCCAAGTCCGTCGTCGTCGAAAAAAAGAAGACGCGCAAACTCGGCAACGAAGGCGAGGTTGCCGCCGCGCCCGCGCAGACCGTGACGATCGAAAAATCCCAGCAGTCGTCGCGTGTGCCGCCTGCAGCGAATTACCAGCCTTCGAACGCCGACCGTTCGACCGGCCGCGTGTTGTCGAACGAAGAACGCGCCGCCCGCGAACGCGCGCTGGCCGCATCTCGGGCCGAAGACATCAACCGTGCGCCTGAGGCCGAACCTGTTCGCTTCGAGCCTGTCGCGCGTGCCCCCGAGCCTCAGCCTCGCGCCGAGGAACAGTCGCAGCCGTCACTCGGTGGCCAGCCCGCCGCTGCAGCGTCTGCACCGCCGGCTCCGTCGCCTTCGGCGTCCGCATCACCTGCACCCGCCGCATCGGCTCACCAGCCGGCGACGCGAGACCACGCCCCGCATCATCGCGAACCACGACGCGATTCCGGCTCCGCGCCACCTCAGCGCGAAGGCGGCCGCCCGTCCTTCCAGCGTAATTCCAATGCCGGTCGGCCTGCAGGCAACACCGCCTTCATGCCGCGCGAAGCCGGTCGCCCGCGCGAAATCGACATCCCGCGCCGCGGCGCCGCCCCCGCACCGGACTCGACGACGATCGAGAAACCCACGCGCGCACCGCGTCCCGTCATCGCCCCACGCGAGCAGCAGGCTGAAGAGGATGATCGCGGCAAGCGCGGCCCCGGCGGTGTGAAGATCCCGCGCCCCGCCGTCAAGGTTCAGGACGACGGCCGCCAGCGCCAGAAGCTGACGATCACGAACTTCGACCGCGAAGCTCAGGTTCGATCGCTCGCCTCTCTCAAGCGCAAGCGCGAGAAAGAAAAGCTCAAGGCTATGGGAATTCAGCAGCCGCGCGAGAAAATCGCCCGCGAAGTGATCATTCCCGAAGCGATCACCATTCAAGAGCTCTCGAACCGTATGGCCGAGCGCGCCGTCGACCTCATCAAGTATCTGATGCAGCAAGGCGCGATGCATAAAATCACCGACGTGCTCGACACCGACACGGCCGAGCTGATCGTTCAGGAATTCGGCCACACCCCGAAGCGCGTTTCGGAAGCCGACGTCGAAATCGGCTTCGTCGGCGACAAGGATGTCGACGATTCCTCGCTCGAAAGCCGCGCGCCGGTCGTCACGATCATGGGTCACGTCGACCACGGCAAGACATCGCTACTTGACGCTATTCGGTCCGCCAACGTCGTCTCCGGCGAAGCGGGTGGCATCACGCAGCACATCGGCGCCTACCAGGTGACTGCGCCCGACGGCAGCAAGATCACGTTCATCGATACGCCCGGCCACGAAGCCTTCACCGCCATGCGTGCCCGCGGCGCCAAGGTGACGGACATCGTCATTCTCGTCGTCGCAGCCGATGACGGCGTCATGCCGCAGACGGTCGAAGCCATCAATCACGCCAAGTCCGCCGGCGTCCCGATCATTGTTGCCATCAACAAGATCGACAAGCCGCAGGCCGATCCGAACCGCGTCCGGACCGAGCTTCTCTCGCACGAGATCGTGGTCGAAAGCATGGGCGGTGACACGCTCGAAGTGCCGGTTTCGGCGCTCAAGCACACCAACCTCGACAAGCTGTTGGAAGCAATCCATCTGCAGGCCGAAATCCTCGATCTCAAAGCCAACCCCGATCGCGCGGCCGAAGGCGTTGTTATCGAAGCCAAGCTCGAACGTGGCCGTGGCCCGGTCGGCACCGTGCTCGTCCAGCGCGGCACCGTTCGCGTTGGCGACATCATCGTGGCCGGCATGGCTTGGGGACGCGTCCGTGCGCTGCTCGATGATCGTGGCGCCAACATCCCGTCGGCAGGCCCTTCGGTTCCCGCCGAGGTGCTGGGCTTCGACTCGGCCCCCGAGGCCGGTGACCAGTTCGCCGTCGTCGAGAACGAAGCGCGCGCCCGCGAGCTGACCGATTATCGCGTCAGGAAGCGTCGCGAGACGCTCGGCTCCGCCGGCACGAAGAGCACGCTCGAGCAGATGATGCAGCAGCTCAAGGATGCTGGCCGCAAGGAGTTCCCGCTTGTCGTCAAGGGCGACGTGCAGGGCTCGCTCGAAGCCATCGTCGGCGCGCTCAAGAAGGTCGGCAACGACGAGGTCGAAGCCCGGATGGTGCATTCCGGCGTTGGCGGCATCACCGAGTCCGATATCGCGCTTGCGGCTGCCGCCAAGGCTGTCGTCATCGGCTTCAATGTTCGCGCCAACGCGCAAGCCAAGCAGGTCGCCGATGCCCAGGGCGTCGAGATTCGCTATTACAACATCATCTACGATCTCGTGGATGAAGTGAAAGCGGCGATGTCGGGTCTTCTGGCTCCGACCAAGCGCGAAATCTTCCTCGGCTACGCAACGATCAAGCAGGTCTTCAATATTTCGAAGGCTGGCAAGGTCGCGGGTTGCGTCGTCACCGAAGGCAAGGTCGAGCGTGGCGCCAAGGTCCGCCTGCTGCGCGACAACGTCGTTATCCACGAAGGTACGCTTGCGATCCTCAAGCGCTTCAAGGACGACGTCAAAGAGGTCGTCGCCGGCCAGGAATGCGGTATGTCCTTCGCGAACTACCAGGACATCCGCGAAAACGATCAGATCGAGTGTTTCCAGGTCGAGACGATCGCAAGGTCGCTTTAATCTGCTCGCGAAGCGATCGCGCGCGATACCCATCGCGCGGATTGCTCCGCGAACTACGCTCAGATCCTAATCCCCAATCCCTATAACCTGATCTACCAAGCAGAGGCCGTCCGCGGTCCCATCCCGCGGCGGAAGACAAATGGCGAAAAAACCTGCCCCACCTGGCGTCAAGGCGCCATCGCAGCGGATGCTGCGCATCGGCGAACTCATCAGGCACAGACTTTCCGAATTGCTGGCGCGCGGGGATATTCACGACGACGTGCTGACGTCGCATGTCATCACCATTCCCGAGGTACGACTGTCGCCGGATCTCAAGCTCGCAACCGTGTACGTCATGCCACTCGGCGGCAACGACGTGAAGCCGGTCATCCAGGCGCTGGCGAGGAACAAGAAATACATCCGTACCGAAGTCGCGCAGGCCCTCAATTTGCGTTACGCCCCGGACCTTCGCTTCCGCGAGGACGAGACGTTCGAGGAAGCCACGCGCATCGACCGGCTACTCGACAGCGACAGAGTTCGTCAGGACACGCAGAAAAAATAACATGGCACGACGCAAAAAAGGCAACGCGGTTCACGGCTGGCTTGTCCTCGACAAGCCCATCAACATGACGTCGACGCAGGCCGTCGGCGCCGTGCG
>JBEVLH010000036.1:0-8118 GCA_040509255.1 Hyphomicrobium sp.
TCGACGCCATCCAGACAGCCGACGCCGCTGGCCTCGCCGCGCGTCTGCAGCTCGATCCGGACCGGCCCGTCCTCCTCGTCCTTCCGGGCAGCCGTACCTCCGAGGTCGAGCGCTTGATCGACGTCTTCGGCGAGGCCGTCACGCGCCTCTCATCCTTGATTGGTCCGATTGAAGTCGTCATCCCGGCGGTTCGGCACGTGCGTGACCGCATCGTTGCCAAGACCAGTGACTGGGCGGTACGTCCGCACATCATCGACAGCGATGACAAATACGCTGCCATGCGCTTGGCCCGTGCAGCGCTTGCAGCCTCCGGCACCGTCACGCTCGAACTGGCGCTCGCCGGCACGCCGACGGTCGTCGCCTACAAGGTCGATAAGGTGATGGCGAACCTGCGCTTCCTGTTGAAGGTGCCGAGCGTCGTCCTCGCCAATCTCGTCATCGGCAAGAACGTCTATCCCGAATTTTTACAGGAAGCGTGTACGGCCGAGAACCTGGCTGAAGCCCTGAAACCGCTGTTTGCCGAAACGCCGGCCCGGGCCGCTCAACTCGATGGCCTCGCTCTGGCGCCGCAGAAACTGCGGCTCGCCGCCTCTAGTCCGAGCGAGGCGGCGGCCGATGTCGTGTTGTCCGTCGCGGAAAATCAGGCGGCCGGGAAATCCCGCCGCGGCTGACCGATGTAGAGCTGGCGCGGACGGCCGATGCGCTGCTCGGGGTCTTCGATCATTTCCTTCCACTGCGCGATCCAGCCGACGGTCCGCGCTACCGCAAACAGCACGGTGAACATGTCGACCGGGAAGCCCATCGCCCTGAGCGTGATGCCCGAATAGAAGTCGATGTTCGGGTAGAGCTTCTTCTCGATGAAGTACTCGTCCTGAAGCGCGATGCGTTCGAGTTCGATCGCAACCTTCAGCAGCGGATCGTCCTTGTGGCCGAGCGCATCCAGCACTTCGTGGCAGGTCTTCTGCATGACCTTGGCGCGCGGATCGTAGTTCTTGTAGACGCGATGCCCGAAGCCCATCAGGCGGAAACTCGACGACTTGTCCTTCGCCTTCTTCACGTATTCCGGCACCCGGTCGACCGAGCCGATCTCTTTCAGCATGTTGAGGGCGGCCTCGTTGGCGCCGCCGTGCGCCGGACCCCACAGACAGGCAATGCCTGCCGAGATGCAGGCGAATGGATTGGCGCCTGACGATCCCGCCAGCCGCACCGTCGAGGTCGAGGCGTTCTGCTCGTGGTCGGCATGCAGGATGAAGATGCGGTCGAGCGCGCGAGAGATGATCGGGTTGACGATGTAGGGTTCGCACGGAACCGCGAAGCACATCTGCAGGAAGTTGGACGTGTAATCGAGGTCGTTGCGCGGATAGATGAACGGTTGGCCGATCGAATATTTGTAAGCCATGGCGGCGATCGTCGGCATCTTCGCGATCATGCGATGGCTCGCGACCTCACGCTGGGTCGTGTCGTTGATGTCGGTCGAGTCATGGTAGAACGACGACAGCGCCCCGACCGTGCCGACCATCACCGCCATCGGATGCGCGTCGCGCCGGTAGCCGGTGAAGAACCGCGTCATCTGCTCGTGAACCATCGTGTGGTTCGTGATCGTCTTGCGGAAATTGATGAAATCGGCGTTGGTCGGCAGCTCGCCGTAAAGCAGCAGGTAGCAGACCGCGAGGAAATTCGTGTTTTCGGCGAGCTGGTCGATCGGGTAGCCGCGATAAAGCAGTTCGCCCTTGTCGCCGTCGATGTAGGTGATCGAGCTTTTGCAGTTCGCCGTCGACGTGAAGCCCGGATCGTAGGTGAAGCAGCCCGTCTCTTTGTAAAGATTGCCGACGTCGATCACATCGGGTCCGATGGTGCCGGAACGGACCGAAAGCTCGACCTGCTTGTTGTCGACTGTCAGTGTTGCGCTGGGCTTGGATGTGCCCTTTGCGGCTTTGTCGTGGATGTTCATGATTGCCACCTCGCCCCGGAAGACACAACCGACGCCTGAAGTAACTATCGCGTTCCCCAACGGCCGGGCCTGTAATGCTTAAGGACCCTGGGTAACGTTCGGTGGCCTTCACAAAAGCAATCGGCGAGTGCACGATTTAGCGGATTTTTTGCGGTGCGGCAAGAGATCGTTAAGTCGCTGAGGAGGAGCACGACGTCGCTGCAGTTCCCTCGCTCACACTTGACTGGGTTCGGCGTTACCCGAAAAACGTCAGGACGCCGCGTCGGAAATCCGCCCTAGACTTTCGTCGCGCCCGAGAACCTCGAGCACATCGAACACCGGCGGCGAAACGGCGCGCCCCGTCAGCGCCGCCCGCAGCGGCTGCGCGACATTGCCGAGCTTCAGCGCTTTCTCCTCGACGTACGATTTAACCTTCGCTTCGAGCAGCGCCGACTTCCAATCGTCTGCCGAAACCGCCGACAGCAGCTTGAGCACGTCGCCGTTGGACGCGCGGCCCTCCGGCCCGAGCAGCTTGGCAGCCTTGTCCTCGAGCTTGAGCGGCCGCTGCGCGACGATGAAAAGCGCCCCGCCGACAAGCTCCGCCAACGTCTTCGAGCGCTCCTTGAGAGATGGAATGGCGCGTGTAAGCGTGTCCCAGCCCTTCGCCGCGAAGAGATCGCCAAGCTCCTTGCCCGAGCGCACGCCTGGCAACTGACGCTGGACTTCGCGTGCGAGCGCGATGTCGGATCGGATGGGCGCCTTGGGATCGAGCGCGATTTCCGTAAGCGCCTCGAAATTCAGATGCGGCAGCATTCCGCGCACGTGCGCGGCAAGTTCGTCGTCCCCGGCGGCGCGAATGTAGTGACCGTTGAGATCATCGAGCTTCTTGAAATCGAGCCGCGCCGCGCTCTTGTTGATATCGTCGATATCGAACCAGCGAATGAGATCGTCGGTCGAAATGATCTCGTCGTCGCCGTGGCTCCAGCCCAGACGCACGAGATAGTTGCGCAGCGCCACCGGCAGATAGCCCATGTCGCGATATTCCTCGACGCCCTGCGCGCCGTGCCGCTTCGAAAGCTTGGCGCCATCGGCCCCGTGAATGAGCGGAACGTGCGCGAATTCCGGCACCGTCCAGCCCATGCCCTGATAGATTTGCGTCTGTCGCGCCGAGTTCGTCAGGTGATCTGCGCCGCGAATGACGTGCGTGATCTCCATGTCGTGGTCGTCGACGACGACCGCGAGATTGTACGTCGGATTGCCGTCGGACCGCAGGATGATCAGGTCATCGAGGTCCTTGTTCGGAAACGCGACGCGGCCCTGTACGTGATCATTGACGATCGTCTCGCCGTCGCGCGGCGCCTTCAGGCGCACAGCGGGCTTAATGTCCTTCGGCGCATCGCCCGGATCGCGGTCGCGCCACGGCGACAGGAAGATTTGCGGCCGGCCCTCGGCCTTGGCCTTCTCGCGCGCGGCTTCGATCTCGGCGGGCGGCGAATAGCAGTAATAGGCAGCGCCGCGGGCCAGAAGTTCGTTCGCGACCTCGCGATGCCGGTCGGCGCGCGAGAACTGCGAGACGACGTCACCGTCCCAGTCGAGGCCGAGCCACTTTACGCCGTCGAGGATCGCGGCGACGGCGGCGTCGTTGTTGCGCTCGCGGTCGGTATCTTCAATGCGCAGCAGGAATTTTCCGCCGCGTCCACGGGCATAGAGCCAGTTGAACAGCGCCGTCCGCGCGCCTCCGATATGGAGAAATCCGGTCGGCGAGGGTGCAAATCGTACGATGGGCGCGCTGGCTGTCATGGTCTCAGGCCTTGGACCTTATGCTCGTTCTGCCATTGAGGGATTGAGGCTCCGCTCGTAGCATGTGGGGTGGGACAAGTTAAGGGGGCGGAAACCGCCACCCGATGCGTTGTGGGCGGGGAAATGTCGTCGGTCGAAACGCGGGGAGGAGACCTCGCATTTCCGGAGCAGGGGCTTGGCGGCGCCGCCGTTCTGTTCGAAGCGGAACGGCAGAGCTTTTTTCTTTGGGCGCCCGTTTGCCTCGGGGCCGGCATCGCGGGCTACTTCGCACTGCCGGCCGAACCCGCGATGATCGTCGCGTTCGCGCCCGTCGCGCTCGCGGTGATTTTGCGAATGACGGTGCGCTCGGGCACCTTGGCCGCGACGCTGATGATGGCGCTCGTTCTTGCCGGGGCGGGATTTGCGATCGCGAAGGTGCGTGTCGAAACGGTGCGCGCGCCCGTGCTTGCGAAGTCGCTGCACGGCGTCGACGTCACGGGCACGGTGACCATGGTCGAAGCCAAGCTGCCGCGCGGCCAAAGGCTGACGATCTGGCATCCGACCATCGCGGGCCTCGCGCCGGACGAAACGCCGGCGGTCGTTCGCATCCGGACCATGTCGTCGAAGACGCTTGCCGCGCCGGGTGACCGCATTCGCATCAAGGCCAATCTTTCGCCGCCCTCGAAGCCGGCGCTGCCGGGCGGCTTCGATTACGCGCGCACCGCCTGGTTCGATTCCGTCGGTGCCGTCGGCTACGCTTTCGCGGCGCCGGCGATCGAGGGCCGCGCCGATCCCAACAGCTTTTCGCAATGGTATCACCGCGCCATTGAAGACGTTCGGCAGGCGATCGCCGCGCGCATCCGCCAGGCGCTGCCCGGCGAGACCGGCGAAATCGCCCTCGCGCTGATCACCGGCGAACGCGGCGGCATCACGGCTGAAACCAACAACGCCTTCAAGAATTCCGGCCTCTTTCACATTCTCTCGATTTCAGGCCTGCACATGGTGATCGCCGCCGGCGCTGTGTTCTTTTCCATGCGCCTGATGCTCGCCGCCATTCCGCGCATCGCACTGACGATGCCGATCAAGAAAATCGCCGCGGTCCTCGGAATTTTGAGCGCCATTTGCTATCTCGCGATTTCCGGCGGACAGTTCGCGACCGTCCGTTCGGCGCTGATGATCTTCATTATCTTCGGCGCCATGCTGCTCGACCGGCCAGCGCTGGCGCTGCGCAACGTCGCCCTTGCCGCGTTTTTGATCTTGATGGTCTATCCGGAAAGCCTGCTCGACGCCGGCTTCCAAATGTCGTTTGCTGCCGTCACCGCGCTTATCGCTTCGCACGAATTCCTGCAGCGTCTGCTCGGCCGCGACGCAAATCCGCACCCCGTCATGCGCGTCGTGACGTTCTTCGGCGAGATCATCGCCTCGACGCTGATTGCAAGCGCCGCCGTCGCCCCGTTCGCGGCCTACAACTTCCATCAGAGCCAGCAATATGCCGTGCTCGCGAACATGATCGCCATTCCGATCTGCAACATTGTCGTCATGCCCGCGGCGCTGCTCGCGATGGCGCTGATGCCGTTCGGCCTTGAAGCCATTGGCCTGAAGCCGATGGGCTGGGGCATCGACGGCATGACGTGGTGCGCTAACGCCGTCGGCGCGCTGCCCGGAGCGGTCGGGCACATTCCCGCGATCCCCGAACTTGCATTCGTTCTGATGCTGGTTGGCGGCATCTGGTTCCTGCTCTGGCAGACGCGCATCCGGCTGCTTGGCGCCGCCGTCGTCGTCGCCGGACTGCTCGTCGCGCCGTGGATGCCGCGGCCCGACATCCTGATCGGACAGAAGGGTTTGCTCGTCGCGGTGCGCGACGCGTCCGGCAGCCTCGCCGCGATGCCGGGCAAGGGATCGAAATACGACCTCGACCGCTGGCTCGAATACGACGGCGACAGCCGGACCTCGCGCGATTCGAAGACGGGCGAAGCGTTCTCCTGCGACGCGGTCGGCTGCATCGCCCACGTCAAAGGCGCGACCGTCGCCGTCGCCCGCCATCCCGCCGCCGTCACGGACGATTGCCTCAACGCCGACGTGCTCGTGCTCGATATGCCCAAGTCCGGCGATTGCGCCGTGCCGAAAACGGTGGTCGATGTGTTTGATCGCTGGCGCAACGGCGCCTACGCGCTCTATCTCGATCGCACCGACGACAGCCCCGAGCCGCACGTCCGCCTCGAAACCGTCGCGGCGCATCGCGGTGAGCGGCCATGGAGCGAAATGCCGGAGCCGAAGACACCTGCGCTGCCGAAGCCGCGCATCATCGAGAAACCTTCCGGACCCAGCGGGTCAAACGCCGAACTGGCACGGACGGCGGACGCCGATGCCGAACCCCGCACCTCCGCCGATATCGATCCCGGCGAGGGGGCCGAGGTCGACGCCGAAGACGCCGGCGCGCCCGAGGACGGTCAGTAGTGCGAGCCGGCGGCCGCCAAAGCCATCCGCCCCAGCAGCGATAAATGCGCCCTCAATACCGCCGCATCAGACCGACGAGCCGGCCCTGAATGTCGATCTGGTCCGGCCCGAAAATGCGGGTCTTGAACTCCGGATTGGCGGCCTCGAGCGCGATCGTCGAGCCCTTCTTGCGCAACCGCTTCAGCGTCGCTTCCTCGCCTTCGACCAGCGCCACGATGATGTCGCCGTTCTCGGCCGTATTGCAGCGCCGGATGATGACGGTATCGCCGTCATGGATGCCGGCCTCGATCATCGAATCGCCCTTCACTTCGAGCGCGAAATGCTCGCCGTTGGTCAGGATGTCGGGCGGCACGGCGATGTCGTGGGTGTGGTTCTGAATGGCGCTGATCGGCGTACCCGCAGCGATCCGGCCCATGACCGGGATCGACACGGTCCGCGCATCGATGACGAGCGACGACGGCGGCGGGGCACTCGTCTTCGGCGGCCCCGATCCCTCGATCACGCTGGGTTGGAAGCCACGGCTTGGCACCGCCGGCGCGGCGGCGGCTGGCGCGCTCTGCCCACCGAACTGATTATCCGGCAGCTTGATGACCTCGATCGCGCGCGCCCGATGCGGCAGCCTGCGGATGAAGCCGCGCTCGACCAGCGCCGTGATCAGCCGGTGAATGCCCGACTTCGATCTCAGATCCAGCGCATCCTTCATCTCGTCGAACGAGGGGGGGACGCCGCGCTCCTGCATGCGTCCATGGATGAAGAGCAGAAGGTCTTTCTGTTTCTCGGTGAGCATCGCGTTTCGTCTCGAACCTTTCTTGGCTGCGCGGGCGTCCAAACCGAACGGGCCGAAACGCTGACCACATCCGCCGCCCACGTCACCTAACGAGTCGCCAGTACAAATCGTGTATGTACTCTACACGTTCTTGTCTCGTTCCGCAACCCACCTTCGCGATACATCGCATCGTGGCGCGACATGGAAAGCACACGTCGGTGCGCGAGCGCGGCCGACGCGATCAGCACGCCGCGACGGAAACCGCTCGCCATGTCTGTTCATCGACCCGGCACTTCTTAGTTTCGCCGTCGGAGCAGGGCATCGTCTCACCATGCAGGGTTTGTTCTCTCAGATCATCATCGGCATCGTCGTCACCGTGATCGGCGGGCTGATCACCGATGCCGTCACCGGCGGCCACATGAGCCGCCACTTCGGCTCGGGCTATCACAGCGCCTCGCGCTGGCATTAGTCGCAACATGCATGCGCGTGCGGCCGGCTCCGCGAAGCGGAATCCAAGAACGACGCAACACGCATGTGCTGGGCCGGCTCCCCGGAGGGGGACCCAAGAACGACGCAACAGGCATGCGCATCCGGCCGGCTCCGCGAAGCGGAATCCAAAAACGACGCAACACGCATGTGCTGGCGGCCGGCTCCCCGGAGGGGAGTCGCCAGCACCAACAAAACTGAAGCACGAAGCGGACGGGTTCCGCGGCTTGGTCGTGCAGTGTGAAGTAACGGAACCGATCCGCTCCGTGACAGCCTGAGAACAGGGTCTCGAGCAAGGTCACTTTACGCAAGCGGGATGCTCCGCACACGGGCTTCTCACCCCGTGCGGACCTGCCGATCGCCTTGTCCGGAAGCGCGCGTTCGCCCCGGGTCAGGCTGCCCCATCCGAGCCCGACGCAACGCCTTGCGCACGGACCCTTCACCGGACGGGCGACGCGATTATGTGCGCGGCCGCGAGAGCGGGGATAAGTTTTTTTGAGGGGAGCGGAGGTGGCGTGTCCGCGCCGCACTGCGGAATCAATTCTGCACGATAAGACCTGTACATCTCATCTGCTCTGCGCATAGTTAACGCATTGGGTGCGGGCTAAGTATGTTGCGTGGGGGTGTTGGGGATGAGTATAGCCAAAAGCTTTTGGATTACAATTGCGCCGGCAATTTTCTTAATCGTTGTTTTGGCAAT
>JBEVLH010000037.1:0-12835 GCA_040509255.1 Hyphomicrobium sp.
AAATGCGACTGTCATAAATCTCAAAATTCGCGATTTATGCAGCGTTTCGACCCGCACGGCGCTGCAAGTCCTCGTAACTATTGAATTCATTGGCCGTCTGCCCTATTTCCCGCCCCCAGCGCATTCTCAAGCGCTTCTCGAGCCGGTATGACCGGCATCTCAACTCTGGGAGCGGGCGATTGGATAACGTACTCATCATCGGGGCAGGCGCGGCCGGGTCGGTCGTCGCGAAGAAGTGCGCGATGAACCGCGACGTCTTCAAGAAGATTCATCTCGCGTCGCGCCGTATCGAGAGTTGCAAGAAGGTTCAGGCCGCGTGCAAGACGCCCATAGATATTTCACAGGTTGATGCCGACAATGTCGCCGACACGGTCGCGCTCTTGAAGAAGGTCAAGCCCGACCTCGTGATCAACATGGCGCTGCCCTACCAGGATCTGGCGATCATGGACGCATGCCTCGAAGCCGGTGTCCATTACATGGATACCGCTAACTACGAGCCGCGCGAGGAAGCCAAGTTCACGTACAAGTACCAGTGGCCCTACCACGAGAAGTTCAAAGCGAAAGGGCTGATGGCCGTGCTCGGCTGCGGATTTGATCCGGGCGTTACGAACATCTTCTGTGCCTATGCACAGGAAAACCTTTACGACGAGATCCACACGATCGACATCATCGACTGCAACGCCGGCAGCCATGGCAAGGCGTTCGCGACGAACTTCAATCCGGAGATCAATCTGCGGGAAGTGACTCAGCGCGGCAAATACTGGAAGGACGGCGAGTGGATCGAAATCGATCCGCTGTCGATCTCGACTATGATCGACTACCCGGAAGTCGGACCCGTCAAATCCTATCTGATCTATCACGAGGAAGAGGAAAGTCTGGTCGAGAACATCAAGGGCCTGAAGCAGATCCGCTTCTGGATGACCTTCTCGGATAACTACATCAAGCATCTCGACGTGCTGCAGAACGTCGGTATGACCCGGATCGATCCGGTCATGTACAAGGGCACGCCCGTCATCCCCATGGAGTTCCTGAAATCGGTTCTTCCCGAGCCGTCTTCCCTTGCTGAGAACTACACCGGCAAGACGTCGATCGGTGTCGTCGTGAAAGGTGAGAAGAAGGGCAAGAAGAAGCGTTACATCATCTGGAACGTCTGCGACCACGCCGAGACGAACAAGGAAGTCGGTGCGCAGGCGGTGTCGTACACGACCGGCGTTCCGGCCGTTGTCGGCGCCATCATGATGTTCAAGGGCATCTGGAAGGGCGAGGGCGTGTTCAACGTGGAGCAGTTGCCGCCCGAGCCGTTCCTCGAAGAACTCGCCGAGCAGGGCCTGCCCTGGCACGTCAAGGAAATCGAGAAGGCCGACCAGAAGAAACTGTTCGCGGTCGAAACCTGATGAGCGAAGCCGAGATCCTTTCGATCCGAAACGAGCTGACGGGGCTTGTCGTCTCCGTCGTCTCGGTCAGCTTCGGAATGATCTCGGCTTATATCGCCGGGCTATGGCTGTTCCTGCGGGAAGCGCCGATTTCCCTTCGGCTACTGGCGTTCGCGCTGCTGTCGTGCGGGCTCGCCTTCATGGGTTCGCTGACTTGGGGCCTCAACGGTCTTCTGCTCGGAACCGAACGGGCGTGGTCGAAGCTCTCGACTCGCGCCAGCGAAATTCCGGGCTTCGGCAACGCCAGCCCGGATTGGCTTCATGGTTTCACCCTCTATGAAGCCTCCGTTTGTCTTGGAGGTTTGGCATTCGGGGCCATATACCTCTCACTTGCCTACCTGACCTTCGCCTACAAATGGCCCGGCTCGACCGCCGGACAGGTTCGCGTCTCGCATTGACCTGACACTCTTGCTCCTCTGATCGGTGGCCCGAATTGTCCGACCATTCCAAGCTGAACCTGCAGAATTTCGATTGGGCGCAATCGATCGCGACACCGGCCTATGTGCTCGACGTCGCGGCGTTGAAGCGCAACCTGGCGCGCGCTGCCGAAATCAAGACCGCGACGGGCTGCAAAATTCTCCTCGCGACGAAAGCCTTTGCGCTCCCAGCGGCATTTCCGATGATGCGCGAGGTTCTCGACGGCACGACCGCGAGCGGCGAATACGAAGCGCGCCTCGGCCATAACGAGTTCGGCAAGGAGGTACACGTCTATTCACCGGCTTATGCCCCGGGCGAAGTCGAGCGGCTGACGAAGCTCGCGCAGCACATCTATTTCAATTCGCCCGAGCAGATCGTGAAACACCTGCCAGTTATCCGATCGCATCCGGGATTGAAGGTCGGGATTCGGATCAATCCCGGCTATTCCAACGCCACACTCGGGGGTGCGCTCTACGATCCGTGCGCACCCAACTCGCGGTTTGGCGCGACGCGCGATACCCTAGACCGCGTTCCGTGGGACGAGGTCGACATCCTGCACACTCATGCGCTCTGCGAGTCGGGGGATGCGGGGTCCGTCGGCCTCATCGAGCATGTCGCGCGCCAGTTCGGGGACTATGTCCGCCGGGTCAAGGTCGTGAACTTCGGCGGCGGCCACTTCATCAACATGCCGGGCTACGACATTTCGAAGCTTATTGGAGCTATCAAGGCGTTCAAAACGGAGTTCAACGTGGACGTTGTTTTGGAGCCCGGCGCAGGCCTTGTGGTCAATACCGGTTATCTTGTGGGGTCGGTGCTGGACTTTCACCACAACGGAAAAGATATCGCCATTCTCGATGCATCGGCATCGACGCACATGCCCGATGTGCTCGAGGTGCCCTATACGCCCAAGGTGATTGGTGCGGCCGCGCCCGGCGAAAAGCCGCACTCTTATATTCTCGGCGGCAAAACCTGCATGACGGGCGACATCATCGGGGAGTATTCGTTCGACCGGCCTCTGAAGGTGGGCGACCGCATCATCTTTACCGACATGATGCAATATTCTTTCGTCAAGAATAACACGTTTAACGGCGTGCCCCTGCCCGATCTTGCAGTGCTGAGCGAAGACGGCGCATATAACGTCCTTCGATCATTCGGCTACGATGATTTTCGGCACCGTCTGGGCTAGGAGGCCCGGCGGCGGCCGCACGGCGGAACGCTCGGATATCATCTTCGGGATGCGCCGATGGAAATTGGCAGCGGGGTCTCATGAAAGCAGAAAATCCCAAACCAGTTCTTTTGGCCGACTATCGACCGCCTGAATTCCTTATCGACACCGTCCATCTCGATATCTCGCTGGCGCCAACGAAGACGCGCGTCGCGTCGAAGCTCACGATCCGAAGAAATCCCGATGCGAACACCGCCGGCAAAGTACCGCTCAAGCTCGATGGCGAACTTCTCAAGCTCGAAAGCGTGGCAATCGACGGCAAGAAGCTGAAGCCGTCAGCCTATCGCGTGAACGAGACGGGCCTTTCGATCCTGACGCCCCCGAAAGAGCCGTTTACGCTCGAAGTGGTGACTTACGTCAACCCCAAGGCAAACACGGCGCTGCAGGGCATTTATCTTTCCCGCAACGTCTATTGCTCGCAATGCGAGGCGCAGGGCTTCAGGCGGATCACCTATTTCCTCGACCGGCCGGACGTGCTGGCGAAATACACCGTGCGGCTCGAAGCCGACGTTGCGACCGCACCCATTCTGCTCGCCAACGGTAACCCCCTGAAGCGCGGGACGCTCGCCGGCGGCGAGCGTCATTTCGCAGTGTGGGAAGACCCGCATCCGAAGCCGTCCTACCTCTTCGCCGTGGTCGGCGGCGATCTGTCGTCGATCGCGTCGACGTTCACCACGCAATCGGGTCGAGAGGTCGACCTGCGCGTCTACGTCGAGCACGGCAAGGAAGCGCGCGCGCATTGGGCCATGGAATCGCTGAAGCGGGCGATGCGTTGGGACGAAACGCGTTTCGGACGCGAATACGATCTCGACGTTTTCAACATCGTGGCCGTCTCCGACTTCAACATGGGGGCGATGGAGAACAAAGGCCTCAACATCTTCAACGACCGGCTGATCCTGGCGTCGCCTGAGACGGCAACCGACGCGAACTATGAATCGATCGAGAGCGTCGTTGCCCACGAATACTTTCACAACTGGACCGGCAATCGCATCACCTGCCGCGACTGGTTTCAGCTCTGCCTCAAGGAAGGACTAACAGTCTTTCGCGATCAGGAATTCTCCGCCGACCAGCGCAGCGCCACTGTGCAGCGGATCGGAGACGTGCGGCAGCTGAAGGCGCTGCAATTCCCGGAAGATCAGGGGCCGCTTGCCCATCCGGTTCGGCCGGAGAGCTACGTCGAGATCAACAACTTCTACACGCCGACGGTCTATGAGAAAGGCGCCGAAGTCGTCCGGATGATCGAAACGATCCTGGGGCCGGAGAAATTCCGCGCCGGCATGGACCTTTATTTCGACCGGCACGACGGACAGGCGGTCACGATCGAGGATTTCATCGCCTGCTTCGCGGATGCAAGCGGCGAGGATCTGACCCAATTCCATCGCTGGTATTCACAGGCCGGCACACCGGAACTCGTGTGCAATCTAACGTATGACCGGCGCAAGAAACTGGCCGAGCTGACGGTTCATCAGGTGTTGAAGCCGTCGCCCGGCAAGGCGCGGAAGCAGCCGTATTTCATCCCCATCAGCATGGCTCTGCTCGGCGACAACGGCAAGGAGATGGATCTCGAGGTCGAGGGCGGCGTCAAAATTCGCGACGGCGTCATGGCGGTCACGGAGCGGACAACGAGTTTCAAGTTCAGAAACGTCGGCTCGCGCCCGGTACCTTCCCTGCTCCGCGACTTCTCGGCGCCGGTCATGATCACGATGCCGCTGCCGGATTCTGATCTCGCTTTCCTGATGCATCACGACAGCGATCTCTTCAACCGCTGGCAGGCGAGCAATGCGTACGCAACGCGCAGCATCCTGACCCTGCTCGATGCCAAGCGACCCAAAGCGATCGTCACGTCGAAGGCGCAGAAGTTCGCAGAGGCCCTGCGCTTTGCGCTCGGCAATCCCGAGCTCGACGACGCGTACAAGGCCGAGCTTCTCAAACTGCCGACCGTCGCCGATGTTGCGCGCGAGAAAGCGACCAAGGTCGACCACGCCGCCATCTACAGCGCCCATCGGGCTTTCAGCAAAACCATCGGGGAAAAGCTATCCGGGGATCTCGAGGCGCTCTATGCCGAGGCCTCGCGCCAAACCAAGTTTTCGCCAGACGCCAAGAACGCCGGTCGCCGGGCGCTGCGCAACGCCGCCCTCACGCTACTGACGATGCGGGAAACCGACGAGGACTTCGCGCGGCTCGAAACGCACTACCGCAAGGCGTCGAACATGACGGATGCCTGCCATGCCATGTTCCTCATTGCCGGCGTCGATGCTCCGGGCCGGACCGGCGTACTGCACGATTTCTTCGAACGCTGGAAGGACGATCATCTCGTCATCGACATGTGGTTTGCCTCCCAGGCACAATCGCCGCGTGCCGAAGTCTTGGACGAAGTGGATGCATTGTGCCGGCATCCGCTGTTCAAAATCACGACGCCGAACAAGGTGCGCGCTTTGATCGGCACGTTCGCGCTCGGCAATCCGCTGCAATTCAATCGTGCCGACGGCGCCGGATATGAATTCCTTGCGGACAAGGTGCTCGAAATCGACCCGCTCAACCCGCAGGTCGCAGCGCGCATGCTTGGTGCTTTCCGTAGCTACCGCGCGCTGGAATCCAAGCGGAAAGGGCTCGCCAAGGCCGCGCTGAAACGGGTTGCCGGCGCGCCGCGGCTGTCCCGGGATTGCCTCGAGATGGTGACGCGAATGCTCGAGGACTAAGGGCCGCCGCGAGCAATTCGGCCACAGCCCATAATGATTCTGATCACCCTGCCGAAATCGCGACAAAATTGATTCCGCGGGCATTTTTTCTCCCTCGACAGGTGAGTCGCAAATCGGCGAAGGTCGAATCATGCTCGAGGACATGATGGTCTTCAGGCCTGTGGGGGCGGGGCACTAAGTCAAACATCAGCAGGGGATTTTTGAGGATGGCTCGGACCTGGTCCGTTCCTCAACGGGGAAATATTGCCGATTTTCATGGCTTCAGATTTCAGCAGAACGTCGCCCTGGCCGACGTTCTACATGGCCGTGGCCTGGGACATCGGGGGGTGTTTCTGGCCCTTGCCGCGGTCCTTACGGCCGCCGGCGCCATCGTTCCGCACCTCAGCTCCGAATCGTTGTCGACGATGCTCTTTCTGGCTGGCGCGGGACTTGCGGCACTCGTCGTCGTGATGCCGTGGCAGCAGGTCTTCAGGACCGAGTATCAGCCTCCCCACACAAATCCGGAGATTGGGCCGTCGCACGCTCGCGGTCCCGAGGAACCTCGCCAGACCCGTTTTCCCGAATTGCTGACGGCCGGCGCGGGACGTCCTAACCTCGATCGGGCAGCATGGGCAAAGCTAACCGCACACATGAGCCACGAACTGCGCACGCCACTCAACGCTGTCCTCGGCTTCTCTGAAATGATGACCAACGAGGTGTTCGGGCCGCTGGGCGACGGTTACAGCTCGTATGCCCGCGACATTCACGCGAGCGGCCGAATTCTCCTGAAGTCAGCTGAAGACGCCTTGGCCATCACGTCCCTTCTTACCGATACCGACCGCAGGCGAGCCCGCGAAATCTGCCGGCTCAAGTCGGTGATCGACGACGCCTGTGCATTCGTCGCCCCGGATCTCGCCGCGCGTTCGATTGCCGTCACCATCGACGTCACAGGGAATCCGGAGATTGTCGGCCATCATCCGGCAATGCGCCAGATGCTCATCAACCTTATCATCGAAGCGGCGCGCGATGCGTCTGCAGGCTCTGTCCTGCGCATCGGGACGAAGTCCGCATCGGAAACGATTAGTCTGTCGCTCGAACTGCTGTCGAGCGGCGACGGCCGGCAGACCCAAGAAGGCTTCGGCATCATTCTGGCCCGGACATTCTGCGAACTGTCTGGGGCCGAACTCATAGGCGGCTCAACCGGCGCGGGCGATTGGGAATGGACCGTTCGTCTCCCCCGCGCGGCGCAAGCCGACCTCTTCGCGGCAGCCTGATCGCGCGGCGGCCGGCCCCTCGACTAATCGGTCAAGGCTTTGCCGTCATCCTTGCCTTGCGGCTTGTCATCGTCGTTGGGATTGAGAAACTTGGCCCGGCGTTCAGCTCGCCATTTCTGAAATAGCTTTCTCTCTTCAGGCGTCAGCACAGATGCTGTTTCGGCGACCATGTTGTAAATGCTCGTCCGGTAGCGAGCCTCGACATCTCTGAGCTGCATGAGTCCCGCCGTAAACTTCGCCTTGTCGAATGGCTCAGCCGTCAGCAGCGCGTTCGCATCCAGCCATGACTGCCGGACGCTCGAACGCAGATCCTTCATCGAGTCGCGCGCGGCAGCGATTTCCTGCTCGACCGGCGCCCGTCGGTCGGGAGAGAGTTCATGCACGAAACCTAAAAGGCCGGGCGACTTCGGTTTCTCTTCCTCCTGGTGAAGATGCCAAGCCGCGGTGACGAACAAGCCGACGAACAGCAAGTTCACCGCCAGGGACGCGATCAGTCCGAAATAGACAAACCGCGGGCGCTTATCGGGCACCGATTGATTTACTTCAGCCGTCACAACAAATCCTCGTCCAGAAATCCGTCAGCGTCGTCGGTCTGGGCCAGCTGCCGGTTGACGCTAGAAGACGCGACGCCGTCGCCGCCGAGAAGAACGTCAGCGGTCGAATTGAACATATTGAGTTGGCCGGCAAACACGCCGAGCACGAGCGACGCAGCAAGCGCCGTTGCGACGACGCCGTGATGGCGGCGAAGGCCGGGCCACTTCACACCACTTGCGGCTCGTTCGGCCGAGCGGCTTGAAATGATCCGCGGCTGGCGTTCGGCGGCCGCGGCGATGCGGTCACTCAATCCGGAAAGGCGGCTAGCATCGTAGGGCGGTGCTGCATCCAAGAGGCGATCGAACGCTTCCGCATCCTTCAGCATTTTGCGTGCGTCGGGGTTGCCCGCGATCAAACTGGACAACATGAGACGCAGCGGGGCGGGCCACCGCGTACGGTCTGCGCCGTACGTGTCGAGTGCCTCCTCCAGCTTATCGAGCCCAACCGGGCCTAGACCATTGCGTGACATCCTGCCGTCTCCCGAACCTTAGAATTCGCCATCATTACGCAGCGACTCCCATTCCGATCTCAATTCAGCCTTCAGCTGCCGCCTCGCCCTGCTCAGGAGCGATTCGACGGCTTCGTCCGATACTGCCATGACCTGGCCTATCTCGATCTGACTAAGCCCTTCGAAGTGAAACAGGGTCAGTGCCAACCGTTGCCGGTCCGGCAGTCTCTGCATCGCAGCTTCGACGCGCCGCTGCGTATCTCTGGTCTCGAGGCCGGCCAGCTGCTTTGCAGGCTCGGGCACCTCGGGTAAATCTTCCACCACCGTGACCCGGCCCTGACCGCGGACGCGATCTAGGCACAGGTTGGAAACCACGCGGCGTAACCACGGGCGGATACCCGCCGGGCCGATCTCGAGGGTGGAACTCGAACGCCAGAGCCGCAAGAATGCTTCCTGCGCCACGTCTTCTGCCTCCGCGTCGTCCCGCAGCATCCTGCGCGCAACCGAGACAATGCTGCCGAGGTGGCGCGTCATCAGCAGACGGAACGCATCGGCGTCGCCGCGCCCGACTGCGGCCACGAGTACTGCTTCGTCCGTCCGGATCTCCGCCGCTGGCCGCGGCGTAGCCGGGCTCCCGTCGGTCCTCGTCGCCGCCACCAATACCCTCGACATCTAGTCGCCTGCCTCGCGCTCTATGCCTCGGATGCCGCCCCAGAGAGCCGCTTTCCGTGCCAGTATCGCAAGAACGTCCTAACGTGCCACAATCCGTCGCCGATGTGCAAAGACACCTAAACAATCAGACGGTTAAAGGCCTCGCGAACGTCTGCAAGCGTCTGTTTCAGCTTTGATTCCAAGTCTTCGAACGAAGCCGCGCCGCCTGAGCGGACCATCAGCGATTTTAACCCTTCCGGCGCGGAAGCGTGAGCAAAAGGTCCCTCCAGCGTGAGACGGAGCAACTGCGTCAGGTCGTGCAGCAAGCGGCCGGCCGCGGCAAGCCGATTATAGTCGTCTTGAGCGAGCACGTGCTCGGAAGCCGCTGCCGCCAAGGCCGTCAGCGTATTGGGGTCGAGGATCACGGGGTGGTCGGCGGCGTGGACGAGTTCGAGATACTGAACGAGGAATTCGAGGTCGACGAGGCCGCCCCGGACCTGCTTCAGATCCCAGATATCGGTCGTCGCCTTCTCGGCCTCGATGCGGCGGCGCATGTCGAGGACGTCGGTTGCGGTTTTGGCGCGATCGCGCGCAGCCGACAGCACGCGATGGATTTCGGCCTCGACGCGCTCGCTCAGGCTCGGTGAGCCCGCTATAACACGGGCGCGCGTCAGGGCCATATGTTCCCAGGTCCAGGCCTCCTTGGCCTGATAGCTTGTGAAGCTCGACAGGCGCGTCGCGACCGGGCCCTTCTGACCCGACGGCCGCAGCCGCATATCGACGTCGTAGAGAGCGCCTTCGGCCGTGCGGGCCGAGATGGCATTGATCAGCCGCTGCGTAAGGCGCGTGTAATAGTGCGACGGCGCCAACGGCTTGGGGCCATCCGACTGCTCCGCGCTCGGATCAAAATCATAGATGACGATGAGATCGACGTCGGAGGCCGCCGTCATTTCTCGGCCGCCGAGCTTGCCCATGGCCACGACGACCGCTTCGCCCCCGGGAACACGGCCGTAATCGTTTTCCATCTCGTTTGTGACTTCGCCGAGCAGGGCGGCGATCAAGCGCTCGGCGATGGTTGCGTAGGCGACGCCTGCGTCGGCGGCCGAAATGCTGCCGGACAGAATCCGGACGCCAACGAGAAAAGCCTGTTCGCTTCCGATCCTGCGCGCGGTGTCGAGGATCTCCTGCATGGGATCGCCGAAGCTTGCGGCATGGGCCGCGGCGATGGCTTTCGTCACGACGTCGTCGATGGCCTCGCGGGTGAGGTCGCCACCCGTCACCTGGGGATCGAGCACGGCGTCGAGCAGACGACGGCGGCGTGAAAGAATCCGCGCCAGGCGGGGCGCCGATCCCATGATGTCGGCAAACAAGCGGATCAAGCGGGGTTGCGCCTTGAGCAGCGAGAATAGCTGTACGCCCGACGGCAGTTCCGCGAGAAAGCGATCGAAGCCCGCGATGGCGCCGTCCGGATCGACGGTATCGGCGAGGGCTTCGATCAACAGCGGCTGGACCTCCGTCAATCGTTCGCGTGCGCGCGGAGATCTGACCGCGGGAGTGCGCCCGTGGTGCCAGCCGCGCACTATCGCCAGAACGTGGGCGGGCTGCGAATATCCGAGGCTACTCAGCTCTTCGAGGGTGCGCGGATCGTCCTTAGCGCCGGCGAAGACGAGGTTGGCGCCCGCGGGTGTCGGCTGCGGGGCTTCCTCGAACAGCCCGTCGTAGTGCTTCTCGACGGCTTCCAACACCGGCGTCAGGCTGCGGGAAAGCTCAGGCACGTCCTCAAAGCCCGCGAAGCGCGCAAACGCTCCTAGAGCCTGCGGCTCCGACGGCACCTCATGGGATTGCTCATCGGCGATCATCTGAACGCGGTGCTCGAGGCGGCGGAGATAGCGGTAGGCGTGGTCGAGTTCGGCTCGGACCTCGGCTTTCACCCAGCCGCGCTGTTCGAGCGCCGCCAGCGCATCGAGCGTCGCGCGCACCCTCAGGTCCGGCTGTCGGCCGCCCGCGATCAGCTGCTGAGTCTGAGCAAAAAATTCGATCTCACGGATGCCGCCGCGGCCAAGCTTCAGGTTTTGCCCGGCGACGGAAATAGGGCCGATGTCCTTATGAGCGTGAATCTGCCGCTTCATCGCATGAATATCGGCGATCGCTGCGAAGTCGAGATACTTACGCCAAATGAACGGCGAGAGTTCGGACAGGAATTCGGCGCCGGATTCGAGATCACCCGCCACGGGCCGCGCCTTGATCATGGCGGCGCGCTCCCAATTCTGGCCGACGGTTTCATAGTAGCCGTGGGCCGCGACCGTCGAGAGCGCGATCTGGGTGGCACCCGCATCGGGGCGAAGGCGGAGGTCGGTGCGGAAGACATAGCCGTCGGGCGTGCGTTCATCCAGGAGAAGCACGTGGTCGCGGGTCAGGCGCACGAAGAACGACTGCAGGTCGCCGCCGCCGACGAGCCGGGATTTGTCGCGGTCGAAGAAAACCGTGAGATCGACGTCGCTCGAATAGTTGAGTTCGAAGGCGCCGTGCTTGCCCATGGCGAGCACGAAGTAGCCGGAGCCGGCTTCGGGACTTTCCGGTTCGGGCGGTTGCCACTGACCCCGCGCTGTTGCCGTCCGAAACAGGAAGCGTACCGCCGACGCAACTGCCGTATCCGCGCATTCCGAGAGTGTGAGCGTGACGGTCATTACCGGCCAGACGCCCGCGAGGTCGGCGAGCGCGGTCAGCAGCGCGATTTCAGACTTGTAGAGGCGCAATGCGCGCTTGGCCGAGGCCATATCGGTGGCGTCGCGCATGGCGGCGATGAGGTCATCGGTCGCCTTTGAAAAGCGCTTATCGGGAGCATCAGTCAGAATGCGCGTAAGACGGTCGAGGTCGCGGTTCGCGAGAGATGTCAGGTAGGATGAGCCTTCGAACGTCCCGGTCAGCAGAGGTTCGACCTTGGCGTCGGCCAAGAGTTCGGCGAGTTGGGGATGGGTCGATGCCGCCTCGGCTTTCAGCGCGGCGAAGCGCTCGGCGCCACGCCCGGCCTCATGTGAGCGCGGCCACTCGGCTATGCGCGCCGCGAGACTTTGGGAGACGGCCTGATCCATCCCCTCATTGTGCCGCAAGTCCGGGCGCCGCGTCACGCTCGCGATCGGGCACCGCAATAAGACACCGGCTCGACAGGAGCAGAACGACTTTCAGGCCCGGCTGGTTGTCCTCCAACCGAACCTCGCCGTGATGAAGCCGGGCGACCGCCGCAACGAGGCTCAGGCCGAGGCCCGTGCCGGGCTTGGTGCGGCTCGCTTCCAACCGCACGAACCTTTTCAAAACGCGCTCGCGATCAGCCGTGCTGATCCCGGGGCCATGATCGCCGACCGAGATCGCAGGCTGGCCACCGGAGCGAAAGGCGCGAACGGTGATGGCGCTGCCGGGTTCGCCGCCGCGCGAGTATTTGATGGCATTGTCGATGAGATTGGCGATCGCCTGGCCGATCAGCTGCCTGTTGCCGCGGACAAAGACGTCGTGCTCGACGTCGATGGCGAGGGCGAAGCCGGCTTCTTCGGCGGCCGGGGAATAGAGTTCGCTGACGTCGGCGACGAAGCGGCCGAGATCGAAGGTTTCGGTGCTTTCCTCGAGCGGGCCGGCTTCGAGGCGGGCGATCAGCAGCAGGGCGTTGAACGTCTTGATGAGTTCGTCCGCCTTCTCAATCGTGCGCTCGAGGCCTTCGCGATAGGCATCCTCGCCTCGCGGATCGCGAAGCGCTGCTTCGGCCGCGTTGCGCAAGCGATTTAGCGGCGTTTTTAGATCGTGCGCGATATTGTCGGAGACCTCTCGCAGGCCGTTCATCAGGCTTTCGATCCGCTCGAGCATCTCGTTGAGATTGCCGGCGAGCGCGTCAAGCTCACCGCCTTTGCCCGTAGTCGGGATGCGACGCGAAAGGTCGCCCTGCATGATCTGACGGCTCGTTGCAGTGATCTGGTCCATGCGATTGACGATCAGGCGGCTCACCGCGAGGCCGCCCAGCAGACCGATCACCGACAACACGCCAAATCCGAGAAGAAACGCGAAGCGAATGGAGTTCGCGAAGGCGCGCTGATCCTCGACATCGCGGCCGATGATCAGGCGCAGGT